>JBEVGZ010000207.1:0-5070 GCA_040511515.1 Microterricola sp. | reverse complement strand
ATCCTTCGTGGACGATGTTCACATCGTCCGGTGTTCCGAATACTTCAAATCTGTACAACTGCGGCACGTTGCACTTGGCCGCAATGATGTCTCCGGCCAGGCCGTAGCCCTCGCCGAAGTTGGTGTTTCCTGCCGCGATGACGCCGCGCAGCAACATCCGGTTGTTCTCGTCGTTGAGAAAACGGATGACCTGCTTGGGCACGGCACCCTTGCCATCGCCGCCCCCGTAAGTGGGAAGGACGAGAACGTAGGGCTCCGTGGCCTGCAACGGTGCATCGCTGGGGTACAGCGGGATCCGATCGGCCGGGAGGCCGAGCTTCTGCATGAATCGGTGCGTGTTGCCCGAAACGCTGGAGAAGTAGACCAGATTGGCCATGGGATCATCCCCTCTCGGTAGGCCGAATGGGTTGTGTTCGCTGTGGTTGTGGGCATGGTCCAGGCGCCGAGACTCTGCTCGGTGCCGGCCTACCCGGATGCCGCAAAGCGGCGGTTTCTCGGAGTCGAGACCTACGCGAGGCGCGAGGCGAGCTCCGAAATCTTGTCGGGGCGGAAGCCCGACCAGTGGTCTTCGTCGGTGATCACGACGGGCGCCTGCAGGTAGCCCAACTCCTTGACGGCTGCGAGCGCATTCTCGTCGACCGACAGGTCCAGAACCTCGTACTCGATACCCTGCTTGTCGAGGGCGCGATACGTCGCCGTGCACTGCACGCACGAAGGCTTGGTGTAGACCGTTACAGTCATCGATTTCCCCTTAGTTTTGTACGAAGTCCGCGCTGTTTTGCCGACTACTCAATACTACATCTAGTGCTCGCCGATGGGAACAGCCACTAGATGATGTAGTTACATTTATGTAGTTATCCACCGGTTACTCACCGGTTCTCAACAGGCTGGGCGAGCGTGTTCGGCCTGTTTCCGCGCCTCGGCCGAGGCTTATCCACAGCCCCCCATTCGGGAAACTGTTTGCCTGTGGAAAGCTCCCCGGCGTGTCGCGTTCGGATGTCGTTGACCACAGGATCGTGTGCTGCTATGGCCACTCTGACAGCACCCACCGACACCCGTTTTCGCGCTGATTCCGACATCCGGGCTCGCCGCTAGGGCTACGGTTACCGGCGCGACGAGCGGGGCGGTGCGGTGCTCTCGCGCTCGACGAGCTCCGGCACGCGGGGTGCGACGGGCGGAGTCTCGTCGTCGCGAAGCGCCGCCAGCACGGTGGCCATGGTGTCGCGGCCGAGGGACTCGAAGTCCTGCCGCATCGTCGTCAACGGCGGCGCGAAGTGCTCGGCCTCAGGGATGTCGTCGAAGCCGATCACGCTCACGTCGCCCGGCACGCTGCGGCCGGACGCCGAGAGCGCGTGGTAGACGCCGAGACTCATCTGGTCGTTCGCCACGAACACCGCGGTCATGTCGTCGTCGCGCGCCAGTTCGGTGCCGAAGCGGTAGCCGCTGGCCGGCGTCCAGTCCCCCTCGAACGCCTCCTGGGCGACCAGGCCCTGCTCCGCCATGACGTCGCGCCATGCCCGATGGCGCTCCATGGCATCCATCGAGGCCATCGGCCCGGAGATGTGCCGGATCTCGCGGTGCCCGAGCTCGATCAGGCGCTCGACCGCGATCCGCGCGCCCTGGTACTGGTCGAGCGCCACCCGGTGGAAGCCGACGTTGCCCTGCGAGGCGATCGCAATCAGCGGCACCCCCAGCTCGAGCCCGTTCACCGACTCCACGGCATCCCGATCGGTGGCGATGAGGACGATCGCCTCGACGTTCTGCCGCAGCAGCATCTCGACCGCCGCGCGCATGGTGGCGGCATCCGTCTTGAGCATGCTCGCCATGCTCACGGCGTAGCGGGCCTCGCGCGCGGCCTCGTTGAAGTAGAGCGCCATGCTCGCCGGGCCGTAGTCCGGGCGGCCGGCCGAGATGAGCCCGAGGGTGCGCGAGCGCCGCGTGACGAGTGCGCGGGCGGCCGGGGACGGCACGTAGCGCAGCTGCTTGATGGCCTGTTCGACGCGCTGGCGCGTGGCCGGGCGAACATTCGGGAGCTCGTTGAGCACCCGGGAGACCGTCTGGTGCGAGACCCCGGCGAGGCGTGCGACGTCGAAGATGTTGGCGACGCGCGCCTTCTCATCGTCAGTGCTCACCGGCCCGCGGCTCCTGCCTTGTGAGTCTCACCCACATCGTTGTCGCTCTCATTATGTCGTTTCGCGGCGGGCCGCCCGTGCATCCGCGCCGCGCCGCGAGCCCCGGCTAGCGCCGCCTCGCCGTGAGCACCTTCTGCAGGATGATGAACACGAGCAGCAGAGCGCCGATGAAGATCTTGGTCCACCACGAGCTGAGGGTTCCCTCGAAGGTGATGATCGTCTGGATGACGCCGAGCACCAGCACACCGAGCACCGAACCGAGCACGAAACCGTAGCCGCCGGTCAGCAGGGTGCCGCCGATCACCACCGCGGCGATCGCGTCGAGCTCGGTGCCGACAGCGGTCAGGCTGTACCCGGAGAGCGTATAGAAGGTGAAGAGCACGCCGGCAACGCCGGAGCAGAATCCGCTGATGATGTAGACGAGCACCTTGGTGCGCGCAACGGGCAGACCCATCAGCATGCCGGAGTGCTCGCTGCCACCGAGGGCGTAAACGGTGCGGCCGAAGCGCGTGTAGCCCAGCACGAACACGGCCGCGACGACGACGACGAGCGCGATGATCACGCTGGGCGTGACGCTGAGCCCGCCGCCGAGCGGGATCCTGGTCTGCGCGAAGGCCACGAAGAAGGGGTCGACGATCGAGATCGAGTCCTTGCTGATCACGTAGCAGAGCCCGCGGGCGAGGAACATGGCGGCCAGGGTCGCTATGAACGGTTGCACCTTGAAGACGTGGATCATGAGCCCGACGAGCAGCCCGAGCAGCGAGGTGAGCACGAGGATCAGCGGGATCACCACCCCGGGCGACCAGCCGCTCTGCAACAGACTGGCGGCGATCATCGTCGAAAGCGCCACGACGGCGCCGACCGAGAGGTCGATGCCGCCCGTGATGATGACGAAGGTCATGCCGACCGCGAGCACGATCAGGTAGGCGTTGTCGACCAGGAGGTTGAGGAACACCTGGCCGGAGAGGAAGCCGCGGTAGCGCAGTCCGCCGGCCAGGAACACGGCGACGAAGAGGATCAGCGTGACCAGCACGGGCCCGTACTTGGGGCTGCCGAAGGTGTCCCGGATGCCGCTGAGCACGCGGATCATGTCGAAGCGCTGCCTGGGGCCGCCGGCCTGGCCGGGGCGGCCGCCCGAGCGCCCGCCGGAGCGACGCCCGGGTGTCGAGCCGCCGGTCGTGCCGCCCGCGCCGCCCGTGCGGGGCTCGGTCGTCGTAGTGGGAGCGAGACTCGTCATGCCGTGAGCTCCTTTCCAGCGGCGCGAAGCGCTGCTGCTCGTCGCCACGAGGCGAAGGCTTTGGTTGTTGCCGGGGATTGCAGCAGGCAGACCACGGTCACCACGGCGGCCTTGAAGACCATCGTCACGACCGGCGGGATGCCGACCGTGTACACGGTGGTGACGAGCGTCTGGATCACGAGGGCGCCGACGAGGGTTCCGGTCAGCGAGTAGCGGCCGCCCATCAGCGATGTGCCGCCGATCACCACGGCGAGGATCGCGTCGAGCTCGATGAAGAGGCCGGTGTTGTTGGCATCCGCCGCCGTCTGGTTGGCGGTGAGGATGAGCCCGGCGATCGCCGCGGCGAGTGCGGAGAAGGTGTAGACGCCGAAGAGCAGACCGCGCGCCCGCACGCCGGCCTGGCGGCTGGCCTCCGGGTTGATGCCGACGGACTCGATCATCAGGCCGAGCGCGGTGCGCCGGGTGATCAGCGCGGCGAGCGCGAAGATCACGGCGGCGATGACGACCGCGATCGGCAGGCCGAACCAGAAGCCGGAGCCGATCGCCTTGAACGGCGGGCTGTTCACCGTGAGGATCTGCCCCTCGGTGATGAGCATGGCCATTCCGCGGCCGGCCGTCATCAGGATGAGCGTCGCGATGATCGGCTGGATGCCGAGCACGGCAACGAGGAAGCCGTTCCAGACGCCCATCACCAGGGCGACGCCGATGGCCACCGCGATCGCGACAGCTACGGTCGCCGGGCTGCCCGGGTTCTCCGAGCCGAGCAGGATCGAGCACGCGACCGCGCCGGAGATGGCGCAGACGGCGCCGACCGAGAGGTCGATTCCGCGGGTCGCGATGACGAGCGTCATGCCGATGGCGATGATGAGCATCGGGGCGCCGTTGCGCAGGATGTCGATCAGACTGCCGAAGAGGTGCCCGTCCTTGAACGTGACGCTGAAGAATTCGGGGAACGCGATGAGGTTGATCGCGAACAGGACGAGCAGCATCACGACCGGCCAGAACAGCCGGTTCGAGGCGAGTTTGCCGAGCACGGCGGTCATGCGTTGTCTCCTGTCGTGCCGAGGGTGGTGCGGGTCGGGGCGGATGCCGCCGGCACGGTGTCGTCGGTGGGAGCCGCTCCGGCCTCATCCGAGGGGGCGTCGTCCACCCCGGAGCCGTCAGCAATGAGCGCGAGCAGCGCCTCCACCGTGAGGTCGTCGTTCTCGATGTCGGCCACGAGCCGGCGGTCGCGCATCACGGCGACGCGGTGGCTGAGGCGCAGCACCTCGTCGAGTTCCGCCGAGATGAACACGACGCTCATGCCGTTCTCGGCGAGCGTGTAGACGAGTTTCTGGATCTCGGCCTTGGCGCCGATGTCGATGCCGCGGGTGGGCTCGTCGAGGATCAGCAGCCGGGGTGCGATGGCCAGCCAGCGGGCGAGCAGCACCTTCTGCTGGTTGCCGCCGGAGAGGTTGCGCACGAGGGCGTCCGGGTTGGCCGGGCGGATGTTGAGCGCCTTGATGTAGCTCTCGGCCAGCTCGTCCTGCCGCTTCTTCGGGATCGGCCGGAACCAGCCGCGGTCGGCTTGGAGGGCGAGCACGATGTTGTCGCGCACGGTGAGTTCGTCGAGGATTCCCTCCTCGCGCCTGTTCTCTGAGGCGTAGGCGATGCGGTGACGGAGTGCCTGACGCGGTGTGCGCAGTTTCACCGGCTTGCCGG
>JBEVGZ010000206.1:0-6027 GCA_040511515.1 Microterricola sp. | reverse complement strand
CGCGGACAACCGGTCCTCGCCGAGTTCCCGGCGGGAGCGGAACGCGTGCTCGCCGGCGGCCCGGATACGGAGGGCGTCGGCGAGGCGGCCGACCGCTTCGGCGGAGGCGGTGAACTCCAACAGAGCATCGTGGTGGAGCAGCCGGGTGTCGGAATCGGTGAGGGCGGAGAGCAGCAGCTGTTGTGCTTCTGCGAGTGCCTCCGTTGGGGTTCCCATGGGGTCAATTTTACCCCGAGCAGTACCATTCGCCTCGGGAAAAGCCCTGATGTGGATAAGTATTTGCAGATCCGTGCCTGTGCACAAGAGGTGGCCGGGCGAGGTCTCGATACGGCCGCGGGCGGCCTACTCGAGCAACGGGATGGGCGCGACGCGAAGCGTTGCGAAAGGCGGCAGCCCGCAGCCAGGCACCTCAGGAACCGCAAGCGATGCCGATGTGGTTTCGACAAGCCCAAGCAGCGGGGCTTCTACAGTCTCAACTACCGAAGCGTCAGTGCACGTACTCCAGCAGGTCGAGCCCGACCTGGCGCATGCCGTCGAGCACCTCGAGCCTGGCCGCCAGGGTGGTGTCGGCGTAGCTCATCGAGACCATGTAGCTGACGCCGGCGCGCGGGCCGCGCAGCACGCCGACCTCGGTGCGCACGCCCGGCTCCGTTCCTGTCATGTTCACGAGCAGCAGACCGTGGTCGGCTTCGCGGTGCGCGAGCGGAACGAGGCCGAAGGCGCTGGCCACCATCGAGAGGTCGGCGTTGAGCGAGAGCCAGCCGAGCACGCGCTGCGAGACGGTGGGCGAGACGACCTCGCCGCGGGCCATCGCGGTGAAGAGCCAGCAGAGTTCCTGCGCTGAGCCGACCGAGAGTTGTGGGGCGTCATCCGGGCCGCGCTGGTCGCGCACGACGTCAAGCAGCGCCGTCTTCGAGAGCCCGAGCGACTCTGCGCGCCTGCGCACGGCCTCGAGCCCGACGACCCGCAGCAGGACATTGCTGGCGAGGTTGTCGTTGCTCGCTCCGACGAGCGCGGCCAGGTCGGCCACCGGCAGCGACGGCGCCTGCAGGTGCTGCCAGATGCCGGCAGCTCCCGCCGCGTCGGCGGCACCCCGATCGAGGATCACGAGGTCGCCGAGGCCGTCCTCTGCGCGGTCGGGGTCGCTCAGCTGGGCCGCCACCTCGATGAGGAGCAGTACCTTGCCGATATCGGCGGCCGGCATCGAGACGTGGTCATCGACCGAGAACAGCACGCGCCCCGTCGCGAGGTCGCTGGCGCGCGCCGAGACCTGCACGCCGTCGAGGGCGAGCTGGCCGAGCGCAGCGAAGCCGCGCCCGAAGTTCTCGTTCGTCTCGCCGCCCTGGTGCCTGCCCCGCTCGAGTGCCGCCTGCCGCACACGGCGTTCCGACTGCTGAGCGGGGGTTGTCACACGGGTTCCTTCGAGACTGGATGCGGATCGCGCGGCTCACCCCTCCGCGCAGAATGCCCCCGCTGGAGATATCTGCTGCGGGTCACGATGAGTGTAACCCCGGGAGCTGACAGCCGCAGACGGCCGGCGGCCAGGCTCACCAGATCGTGACGCGCTCCTCCGGAGCGAGCCAGGCGGCATCCGCCTCACTCACGTCGAATGCGCTGTAGAACTCGTCGATGTTGCGCAC
Organism: Microterricola sp.; assembly: GCA_040511515.1. GTDB lineage: Bacteria > Actinomycetota > Actinomycetes > Actinomycetales > Microbacteriaceae > Microterricola. Next base: position 4,387 of record JBEVGZ010000206.1, on the reverse strand, counting down.
GATCTGGTTGCAGCGGAACTCGTTCGGCGAGTGCGGGTCGATTGCGAGCAGGCGGATGACCTCCTCGTCGCGGCCCTTCATCTGCCAGGCCTGCGCCCAGCTGAGGAAGAAGCGCTGCGCGCCCGTCAGCCCGTCGAGAACGGGCGGCTCGGCACCGGCGAGCGAGATCAGGTAGGCCTTCCACGCAATGGCGAGACCGCCGAGGTCGCCGATGTTCTCGCCGATGGTGAGGGCGCCGTTCACGTGGTGCTCAGGCACCTGGGCGGGCGCGAGGGCGTCGTACTGGGCGATCAGGGATGCCGTGCGCTCCTCGAACGCGGCGCGGTCGGCCTCCGTCCACCAGTCGGTGAGGCGTCCGTCGCCGTCGTACTTGGACCCCTGGTCGTCGAAGCCGTGGCCGATCTCGTGGCCGATGACGGCGCCGATCGCGCCGTAGTTGGCCGCGGCATCCCGCGCCTCAGAGAAGAAGGGCGGCTGCAGGATCGCCGCGGGGAACACGATCTCGTTGAAACCGGGGTTGTAGTAGGCGTTGATCGTCTGCGGCGTCATGAACCACTCGTCGCGGTCGATCGGCTTGCCGATCTTGCCGAGCTCGCGGTTGAACTCGAACTCGCTGGTCGCCCGCACATTGCCGATGAGGTCGGTGGCGTCGATGCTGAGTGCGGAGTAATCACGCCACTTCGACGGGTAGCCAATCTTGGGGGTGAACTTGTCGAGCTTGTCGAGCGCGCGCTCGCGCGTCTCAGCGCTCATCCACTCCAGGGTGGTGATCGACTGGCGGTAAGCCTCGACGAGGTTCGCGACGAGTACGTCCATCGCCGCCTTCGCGGTTTCAGGGAAGTGCTTCTCCACGTAGATGTGGCCGACGGCCTCGCCGAGCGCGCCCTCCACCAGCGAGACGCCGCGCTTCCAGCGGTCGCGCATCTCCGGCGTTCCGGTGAGCGTGCGGCCGTAGAAGTCGAAGTTCGCCTCGACGATGTCGCTCGTGAGGTACGCGGCGCTGCCGCGCACGACCTGCCAGCTCAGCCAGTCGCGCCAGGCGTCGAGCTGCTCTGGCACGAGCAGGGCGCCGATGCCGCTGGTGAAGCTCGGCTGCCGCAGCACGAGCTCGTTGAAGACACCGGTCGGTGCGCCCATGGCGTCGCGCCACACGGCCAGGTCGGCCGGCACGAGGCTGGCGGCATCCGCCCAGCTCATCAGGTTGTACGTCTTCTCGCTGTCGCGCGATGCGACGTTGTCCCAGTGCACGGCGGCGATCGCCGTCTCCAACGCGAACACGCGCTCCGCCCGCTCTGCGGCATCGCTCAAGCCCGCGAGGCCGAACATGCGCTCGAGGTGGGCGCGATAGGCCTCGCGCACATCGGCGAACTTCTCCTCGCGGAAGTAGCTCTCGTCCGGCAGTCCGATGCCGCCCTGCTCGGCGAAGACGAGGTAGCGCTCCGGGTCACCCGGATCGTTGTCGACGAAGAGCTGGTAGAACCCGCTCACGCCTGCGCGCTCGAGCTCGCCGAGGGTGGCGAGGAACTCGGGGATCGATGCGACGGATGCCGCGGCGGCCAGCTGGCCGGCGATGGGCGTCACGCCGAGGCTCTCGATGCGCTCCTCGTCGAGGAAGCTGGCGTAGAGGTCGCCGACCTTGCGGGCCTCCGTGTCCGGTTCGGCGTCCTGCGACTCCATGATGATGTCGCGCACGGCCTTCTCGGCCTCTTCGTGCAGCACGTAGAACGAGCCGTAGCGCGCCTTGTCGGCCGGGATCTCGGTGCGCGCGATCCACTTGCCGTTGACGTGGCGGAACAGATCGTCCTGCGGGCGCACCGCGGGGTCGAGTTCGTCGAGCACAATTCCAGAAGCAGTCGTCGCAGCGGTCATTGCCACAGCCTATTGGGAACAGCTGACGCGTCAGCTGGGATTCCGCCGAGCGCGAAGTGCGCTTTCGCCGAGTCGAAGTGCACCGGCGGCTGGGAACTGCTTCACTGATGGCTATGAAGACGCTGCTCAACATCATCTGGCTCGTGCTCAGCGGCTTCTGGCTGTTCCTCGGTTACATGGCGGCCGGCATCATCTGCTGCATCCTGATCGTGACGATCCCCTGGGGCATCGCCTCCTTCCGCATCGGCCTGTACGCGCTCTGGCCGTTCGGCAAGACCGTCGTCAACAAGCCGACTTCCGGCGTCTGGTCGTTCCTCGGCAACGTCGTGTGGGTCATCGTCGCCGGAATCTGGCTGGCCATCGGCCACATCCTCTCCGGTATCGCGCTCTGCATCACGATCATCGGCATCCCCTTCGGCATCGCGAACTTCAAGATGGTGCCCGTCTCGCTCGCGCCGCTCGGCAAGGAGATCGTAGACATCTGAGTCGACGGCAGTCCCGGACGCGAGTTCAGGGCTGACCCCGACGACTGCACCGTCGGAGCCTCATAGCGTTTCTTCTCGTTGCGTTGGCAAGTCGCCACGCAGCGCATCGGTTGAGGGCTCTCCTGCCCCGCCTCACGCGAATCTGCGACGAGGGCCGCCAGCATTTCGGTCGCGCCGCATCCCGAGAAGAAAGTCGCCATGACCATCGCAGAATCTTCCCCAGTCGCCGCGCCGGCCCCGCTTGCCCCGCAGGTCTTCGCCGCCCTCGCGGCGCGCATCGACGGCACCGTCACCACCCCGATCGACGCCGGGTGGGACGCCGCCAGGCAGGCCTGGAATCTCAGCGCAGACCAGCACCCTGACGCCGTCGTCGCCCCGAGCAGCGCGGCCGATGTGCGCGCGACGCTGCTCTTCGCCAACGAGCACGGGCTCCGGGCCGTCGCCCAGACCACCGGGCACCTCGCCGGGCCACTCGGCAATCTGGCCGGCAGCATCCTGGTGCGCACGAGCGCACTGTCCAGCATCGAGGTCGACACCGCGTCCCTGACCGTCCGCGTCGGTTCCGGCGTGCTCTGGGGCGACGTCACCGCCGCTCTCGCCGAGCACGGACTGATGGCCCTGGCCGGCTCGGCCCCGGATGTCGGCGTCGCCGGGTACCTGCTCGGCGGCGGCGTCAGCTGGTTCGGTCGGAGCCTCGGCCTGGCCACCTCCCACGTCACGACGATCGAGGTCATCTCCGGAGGAGGGCGCATGCTGCGCGCATCGGCGACGGAGGAGAGCGAACTGTTCTACGCGCTCCGCGGCGGCGGCGGCAACTACGGCATCGTCACCGCGATCACCTTCCGCGTCTTCGCCGTTCGCGACGTCTACGCGGGCATGCTGATGTTCCCGCTGGAGCGTGCCGACGACGTGTTCAGCGCCTGGGAGCTGTGGACCCGCGATCTCGACGACAGTGCGACGAGCTGCTTCCGACTGCTGCGCCTGCCGCCGCTGCCCGAACTGCCGGAGTTCCTGCGCGGCCAGAGCTTCGCCGTCATCGATGGCGCGATCGCGATCGAGCAGGGCGACGACGGCTCGGAGGCGGAGCGCTCGGCCGAGGCCGCCGCGCTCCTCGCCCCGCTGCGTGCGCTCGGTGCCGCCATCGACACCTTCGGCGTGATACCGGCGAGCCGCCTCGGCGAGATCCACATGGACCCTCCCGGCCCCGTTCCTGGCGTCGGCGACGGCATCAACCTCGAGGAGCTGCCCCGTGCCGCCATCGATGCGGTGCTGAAGCTGGTCGGCCCGGATGCCGCATCGCCGCTGTTGGCCGTCGACATCCGTCACGTCGGCGGGCAGCTCGCCGTTCCGGCGCCCGACGGCGGCGCGGTCAGCTCCATGCCCGGTCGCTACCTGCTCTACGCCGTCGGCATCACGCCGACACCGGAGGCCGCCGCTGCCGTTTCGGCGGCGACGCAGGCGGTGCTTGAGGCGGTCGCGCCGTGGCGCAGCGCCACCGACTACATCAACTTCCGCGAGGTGCGTACCGCGCCGGAGCAGCTGTACCGCACCGACACGCTGGCCCGCCTGCGGGCGGCGAAGCGCAACTACGACCCGAACAACACGATCCGCTCGGCCCACCCGCTCGACTGAGCCCACCAGCTTTCTCGGCCGTACCCGAAGCGGCGGAGAAAGGCCGATGGGGAGGAGGGAATCGCTGATTCCCTCCTCCCCATCTCGCTGTCTCCTCCCGAGCGGGCGCCGCGCACGGGTGCGGTGCGGGTGCCGGGCGGGTAGCACTCAGCCGCCGAGGGCGAGGTCCCGTCGCCGCACGAGCACCGCGGCGAGCACCGAGACCACGAGCGCGAGGCCGAGCATGACCCAGGCAGCGCTCCAGTCGACGGTAGACGCGGTCGCGGCCGTGACGATGGGCGTGTGCGAGAACGGCGACGCATCGCGCACGGCATCCGGCAGCCCGAGCAGCCCACCGAACTGCCCGATCGCGATCGCCAGCAGCAGCACGACCCAGGCGAGCCAGATCGTGGTGCGCGGCA
>JBEVGZ010000205.1:0-10388 GCA_040511515.1 Microterricola sp. | reverse complement strand
CGGAGCACCTCCGGCTCGACGACGACGTGCGCGCTGAACACGTGAGCGCCCGTCGTGATCGCCCAGACGTGCACATCGTGCACGTCGACGACGCCCGTGGTGGCGAGGATGTGCGCCCGGATCTCCGAGACGCTCGTGTCGGCCGGCACCGCCTGGCTGAGCACCCGCACGACGTCGCGGAGCAGCGAGAACGCCCGGGGAATGATCATCACGGCGATGGCCAGCGAGGCGATCGCGTCGGCCTTCTCGAAGCCGGTGGTCATGATCACGACGGCCGCGACGATCACGGCGATGGAGCCGAGCATGTCTCCGAAGACCTCGAGGTAGGCACCGCGCATGTTGATCGAGTTCTTCGCTCCCCCGCGCAGCACGAACATGGCGGCGATGTTCGCGGCGAGGCCGAGCACCGCAACGAGCAGCATCGTGCCGCCCTGGACCTCTGGCCCACCGGTCTCGGTCAGCCGGCGGATGCCCTCGATCGTGACGCTGACGGCGACGACGGTGAGCACGACACCGTTGAAGAGCGCGGCGAACACCTCCGCCCGCTGGTAACCGTAGGTCTGGCGGTCGTTCGCGGGCCGCGCGGCGATCACCGTTGCGACGAGCGCGATGATGAGGCCGGTCAGGTCCGAGAACATGTGGCCGGCATCGGCGAGCAGCGACAGCGAGCCGCTGAGCAGCGCGCCGACGACCTCGACGAGAAGGAACACGCCGATGATGCCGATGGCGATCAGCAGGCGTTTCCGGTTCGTCGTCGCAGTGGCGTGGCTGTGATCGTGACCCATGACACCAACGCTAGGCCGCGAAAACCCGCCACGCCAACGCACGCCGCTAGTTAGGAATGAGTGCCATTCTCAATAGATTCGAGGAGCACCGGGAGCAGAGCCTGCACGGCGCGCGCCCTGTGGCTGTTCGCATTCTTGACCTCGGGGTCCAGCTCCGCCGCGGTGATTGTGAAACCCTCGGGGATGAAGATCGGGTCGTAGCCGAAGCCGTGCGCGCCGGAGACCTCCGTGGCCAGCGTTCCGGGCCAGACGCCGGATGCGACGTGTTCGAATCCGGTTCCGGATGCCGCGGCCGGCGGGATCACGAGAGCGATGGCGCAGTGGAAGGCGGCCGCCCGGTGCGGGTCGCGGATGTCGCCGAGCTGGTCGAGCAGCAGCCGCGTGTTCGCGAGGCTGTCGCCGTGCGCTCCGGCCCAGCGGGCCGAGAAGATACCGGGCGCCCCGCCCATGACGTCGACGGCGATGCCGGAGTCGTCGGCCAGCGCGATGAGGCCGGTGTGGGCTGCAGCCGTCCGCGCCTTGATGAGTGCGTTCTCGGCGAAGCTGGTGCCGTCTTCGACGGGCTCCGGGCCGTCGTAGGCGTGCACGACGGCGTCGGGCAGCACGCCGGCGAGGATGCGCTGGAACTCCTCGACCTTGTGCTGATTGTGGGTGGCGAGGACGAACTCGATGCTCACGCGCGGGCCTCGGCCAGGGTCGCGAGCTGCAACTCGGTGAGGGTGGCCGCGCCGGAGACGGCGAGGTCGAGCAGCGAGTCAAGCTCGCGGCGGTCGAACGGGGCGGCCTCGGCCGTGCCCTGCACCTCGACAAAGAGGCCTCGGCCGGTGACGACGACGTTCATGTCGGTCTCCGCACGCACATCCTCGGTGTATGCCAGATCGAGCATGGGCTCGCCGTCGATGATTCCGACGGAGACGGCCGCCACGCTGTCGATGAGCGGCTGCGCCTTCTGCGCGAGGAACTTCTTGCCGCGGCCCCACTCGAGCGCATCGGCGAGCGCGACGTATGCGCCGGTGATCGCCGCGGTGCGCGTGCCGCCGTCGGCCTGCAGCACGTCACAGTCGATCACGATGGTGTTCTCGCCGAGCGCCTTCATGTCGACGACGGCACGCAGGCTCCGCCCGATCAGGCGGCTGATCTCGTGGGTGCGCCCGCCGATCTTGCCCTTGACCGACTCGCGGTCCATGCGGGAGTTCGTGCTGCGCGGCAGCATCGAGTACTCGGCGGTGACCCAGCCCTTGCCCTTGCCCGCCATCCAGCGCGGGACGCCGTTGGTGAACGAGGCGGTGCAGAGCACCTTGGTGCGTCCGAAGGAGATCAGCGCGCTGCCCTCGGCCTGATCGCTCCAGCCGCGCTCGATCGTGACGGGCCGCAGTTCGCTGACGGAGCGACCGTCGACACGGACGATGTCAGAGCTGTTCAGAGTGGTCACGGTGTCTCCTAGACGGTTGTGGGTGTGATCGTGTTGATGATGCCGGTCTCGACGAGTTCGACATCCGAGATGTCTGGACCGATGAGACGGTGGGCGAGATCGAGGAAGTCGGATGCGCTGTCGCCGGTGGCCTCATAGCGGTAGCTCGGCGGCGTCGCCGCCGTGCGCTCGAGCCCCTGGCTGACGAGCGTGCGGTAGACGTCCTTGGCCGTCTCCGTGTCGCTCGAGACGAGGGTGACGTCCTGCCCCATCACGTAGCTGATGGCACCCTTGAGGAAGGGATAGTGGGTACAGCCGAGCACGAGGGTGTCGACATCTGCCGCCCGCAACGGCGCCAGATACTCCTCGGCCGTTGCGAGCACCTCCGCGCCCGTGGTCACGCCGGCCTCGACGAACTCGACGAAGCGCGGGCAGGCCTGGCTGAACAGCTCGAGGCTCGGGGCGGCGGCGAATGCGTCGTTGTATGCCCGCGAGGCGATGGTGCCCTCGGTTCCGATGACGCCGACGCGCTGGTTGCGGGTGCTGGCGACTGCCCGGCGCACGGCCGGCTGGATCACCTCGATCACGGGGACGCTGTAGCGTTCGCGCGCGTCCCTGAGCATTGCGGCGGATGCCGTGTTGCACGCGATCACGAGCATTTTCACGCCCTGCTCGACGAGGTCATCGAGCACCTCGAGCGCGTAGCCGCGGACCGCCGCGATCTTCTTCGGACCGTAGGGGGAATGCGCGAGGTCGCCGATGTAGAGAATCGACTCGTTCGGCAGTTGATCCTTCACGGCCCTGGCCACGGTCAAACCGCCAACGCCTGAGTCGAAGATCCCAATCGGTGCATCCGTCACGTCTGTCAACCCTACTAGGCTGGCCTGCGTGAACAGCTCTGCCCTTCTCACCGATCGCTATGAACTCACGATGGTGGATGCCGCCATGCAGAGCGGAACGGCCGATCGGCTGTGTCTGTTCGAGGCGTTCGCCCGCCGACTGCCGCACGGCCGCCGCTACGGCATCGTGGCGGGCACCGGCCGGCTGTTGGAGCTGATCCAGGCTTTCCGCTTCGGCGATTCCGAACTCGACTGGCTGCGCGACAACGGCGTCGTGCGCCAGCCGACACTCGACTGGCTGGCCGACTACCGCTTCAACGGCGAGATCTGGGGCTACCGGGAGGGCGAGGCCTACTTCCCCGGCTCTCCCCTGCTGACCGTCGAGTCGACCTTCGCCGAGGGCGTCATCCTGGAGACCCTGATCCTCAGCGTGTTGAACTACGACACCTCTGTGGCCAGCGCCGCCGCCCGCATGGTGTCCGTCGCCCTCGGCCGCCCCATCGCCGAGATGGGCTCCAGACGCACCGGCGAGCAGTCGGCCGTCGCCGCGGCGCGTGCCGCGTACATCGCCGGCTTCGACGCAACGAGCAACCTCGAGGCCGGACGCCGCTGGGGGCTACCGACGATGGGCACCGCCGCCCACGCCTTCACCCTGCTGCACGACAGCGAGGAGGACGCTTTCCGCGCCCAGGTGGCCGCGTTCGGCGCAGGCACCACGCTCCTCGTCGACACCTATGACATCCGGACGGGCGTCGAGCTCGCCGTCAAGGTGGCCGGAACCGAGCTCGGCGCCGTGCGCATCGACTCCGGCGACCTGCCCACCGTCGTGGCCGCCGTGCGGGACCAACTCGACAGCCTGGGCGCCGTGAACACGCGCATCACCGTCACCAGCGATCTCGACGAGCACACCATCGCCGGTCTTTCCGGCTCCCCCGTCGATGCCTACGGTGTCGGCACCTCGGTCGTGACCGGGTCCGGCGCGCCTGCCGCCGGCATGGTCTACAAGCTCGTCGCCCACAAGGGAGACGGGCGCGGCCCGGACGCCGGCGACTGGATCCCGGTGGCCAAGGCCAGCGTGGCGAAGGCCAGCCTGGGTGGGCGCAAGCGCGCCCTGCGCCGTATCGACAGCACCCGCACGGCCCGCGAGGAGATCGTCGACGTGCAGGGAACCGGCGTCGACCTCCCGGTCGATCTGCCGAGCGAGAGCCACCGCGAGCTGCTCGTGCACCTGGTGACCGGCGGCGTGCCCGACGAGCGTTACCTCGGCCACGCCGGCACCGTGCTCGCACGCGAACACCGCGCGGCCGTGATGCAGGAGCTGCCGATCGAGGCGTTCCGGCTGGGTCAGGGCGAGCCCGTCATCCCCACCGTCTACCGCTAGCAGTTCTGCGCGGAGGCTATTCGGCCTTCATCTTCTCGTAGATCTCTTTGCAGCTCGGGCAGACCGGGAACTTCTCCGGGTCGCGCCCCGGGGTCCACTTCTTGCCGCACAGGGCCTTGACCGGCTTGCCCGTCAGGGCCGACTGCAGGATCTTCTCTTTCTTGACGTAGTGCGAGAAGCGCTCGTGGTCACCGGGCTCGATGGCCTCCTGGTTGAGCAGCTCCTCGAGCTCACGGTCGAGAGTGGACGTTCCGCCGCCGGGCATTCCCGGGTCGGCGATGCTCGCGCGGAAGTGTTCAGACATGCCTCAAGAATAACCCGCAGACGGGATGCCGCGGCCACCCGTTCTCAGGCGCGGAGTGCAGCCGCCAGCAGCTCTGGCCCCCGCGCGTCGAAGGTGCGCGAACCGACCCAGACGCCGACGATCAGGGCGATGACACCGACGCCGCAGCCGGCTATGAGCGAGGCGATGTGCCACTCCGGGTTGTCGGTGAAGCCGAGAATCGCGAAGCCGACGGCCGGAAGGCTGAGCACGACGGTGCCGAACAGGGTGAGCGACTGCACGAGGGCTGCGGCCGTTCCGGAGGATTGCGGCTGGGCGAACGGGCTGTCGCCCGGCTTCGTGACCGGGTACGGGAAGCGGGCAGAGGTGTAGCTGCCGAAACCGAGACCGCCGAGGAACAGGCAGGTGCTCACGCCGAGCAGCGCCGGCATGGCGCTCCAGTCCTTGCTCAGCAGCATGCTGACCCCGGTGCCCAGACCGATCACGATGACCCCGAGCACGAGCGCGGGGACCAGGCGCCCGATGCGGTCGGCCGATCCCTTCGTGCCGGATGCCACGTGCAGCCAGATCGCGGTGTTGTCGTACGCGACGTCGTTGTGAATCGTCCAGCCGAGGAACAGGCTCATCACGGGCACAGGCAGCAGCGCGAGGTACTCGCCGCTGACGCCGCCGATGCTGAGCGAGAGCATGAGGATCACGGGCAACACGGGAATCATCACGAGTGACACCCAGTAGCGGGCATCCCTCGTCCAGTAGGTGATGCTGCGCGCGGCGATCGCGCCGGCCGGGTTGTGCGGCAGCCGGTCGAACCAGCCGATGCCGTGATACGCCTTGCTCGCGGCCTCACGGCCCGGCGTCACCAGCATCCGGGCGACCAGCGCCTGCCAGCCCACCCAGAGCAGCCAGAGCGTGGCCGCGGCGATCAGCAGCTTGAGCAAGGCCGCGCCCCATTCACCGCTGCTGGCGTCGCCCGGCACGGCCCACACGGCCCCGAGCGGGGTCCAGCTGAGCACCTCGGCCAGCTGCGAGATCACGGCGGCGCCGTCCTTCTCCCAGTCAAGGTTGCTCAGCAGGATCACGACAGGCGAGATCATGACGAGAGCGAAGAGGCCGAGCACGCCGGTGAACTCCCTGGCCCGCCGGGTCGCCAGCAGGAAGGACGCGATCGATGTCGTCACTCGCGCCACCAGCACGCAGCTGCCGAGCGCGAGCGCCGCGGCGAGCACGGCGAGCAGCGTCTCACCGATTCCGCGCGACCACGTGACGACGAAGCCGAGCAGCACGATCGTGAGGGTGACCGCAGGGATGCCGAGGAGTGCGCTGAGGGCGAGACCGAGCGAGAGCCGCTGGTTCGGCATCCCGAACAGCGCGAAGGCCCGCGGGTCCATGGTGTCGTCGACGCCGAAGCTCAGCGGGACGATGAGGAATCCGAGCATCACGAGGGAGCCGCCGAGCACGATGAAGTCGCGGATCGCCTCCGTCTCGTTCACGAAGCGGAGGGCGATGAGGCCCGCCGTGAGGAACACGGCCAGACCGAGGCCGTAGAGCAGCCCGACGATCATGCCGACGAGTTGCCATGGACTGCGCCGGAACAGATTGCCCAGCAGTCGGAGTTTCAGTCCGAAAAACTGTGCAACCATTCCATCCCCTCCGCTGCCTTGCGTCCGCCGGCGAGCTCGACGAAGCGCTCTTCGAGCGTTGCCGCGCCGCGCACCTCGTCAAGGGTTCCGGATGCCAGCACATGACCGTGCACGATGATGGCGACGCTGTCGCACACGCGCTCGATCAGATCCATGCCGTGGCTGGAGAGCACGACCGTGCCTCCCGCCGCGACGTACTTCTGCAGGATCTCGGTCAGATTCGCCGCCGAGACCGGGTCGACGGCCTCGAACGGCTCGTCGAGCACGAGCAGGCGCGGCGAGTGGATCATCGCGCAGGCCAATGCGATCTTCTTCGTCATTCCGGCCGAGTAGTCGGCGACGAGACGGTTGAGGGCGTCTTCGAGCCCGAATGCGGCGGCGAGGTCGGCCGAGCGCTCGCGCACCGTTGCGTTGTCGAGACCGCGCAGGATGCCTGAGTAGTAGAGGAGCTGCGCTCCGGTGAGCCGGTCGAAGAGGCGCAGCCTGTCCGGCAGAACGCCGATCGTGCGCTTGGCGGCAACCGGGTCGGCCCACACGTCGATGCCGTGCACGCTGACGGTGCCGGCATCCGGGCGGAGCAGGCCGGTGACCATCGAGAGCGTCGTGGTCTTGCCTGCGCCGTTCGGGCCGACGATGCCGTAGAACGAGCCGGTGCGCACGGCGAGCTCGATCTGGTCGACGGCCGCCGTCTCACCGAAGTGCTTGCTCAGCGCGCTGATCTGGAGGACGACGGGGGCGTCGGCGGCCGGGGCAACGGCGGCGACACGGCGCGTGCCCTTCTTCTTGGCCGGCGCCTTCGCACGCACGACGGCTGCGGCCGGGGCAGGGTCTTCCACGGCTGGCGCGGCGTCGACGGCGGGCGCCTCGGCGACGGGGGCTTCGACGGCGGCAGCCTCTGCTGCGGCCACCTCAGTCGCGGTGGCCGCACCGACGGCGGCCACGGCAGCGGGTGCGTCAACGACAGGAGTCTCGGCGGCAGGGGTCGCGGCCTCCGCTACAAGGGCCGCCGCCACAGGGGCCTCCGCCACGGGGGTCTCGTCTGCAGGAGCTTCTGGCGCCGCTGCCGCCGCGGCGACGGGCGTCGCGGCCGGAGCGGGCGCGGCGACCTTCTGCGCGGCAACGGTCTCGGCGACGACGGCCTGGCCGTCATCGACGATCTCGGCCGCGGTCGCGGCCGCCGCCTTCGCAACGCTCGCCTTGGCCGCAGCCGCCTTGGCTGCGCTCACCTTGCTCGCGCTCGCCTTCTTGGCCGCGGCGGCGGTGGCAGCCGTCGTCCGGGCCGCCGTCGACTTCGCGGCCGTCGTCTTGGCCGCGGTCGTCTTGGCTGTCGTCTTCACCGCGGCAGACTTGGCCGCCGTCGACTTGGCCGCCGTGCTCTTGGCTGCCGGCGCCTTGGCCGCGGTCGTCGCCGCCGCGGCGGACTTGGCCGCAGTCGTCTTGGCCGCTGCCGCCTTAGCCGGCGCGGCCGCCTTGCTGGCGGCTGGCTTCCTGGCTGCGGTCGTGGCCGCAGTGCTCTTGGCCGTCGTGGTCTTCGCGGCGCTGGTCTTCACGGCAGTGGACTTCGCGGCGCTCGTCTTCGCGGCGCTCGTCGTGGCCGCGAGGGCCGCTGCGCTGCGCGGCGCACGCTTCCGGGGCGCAGCGGCACCCGGAGTCGATTGGCTCGGGACAGAGTCAGGGGCATCGTGCGGCAGAGAAGTCACTCAGCCAAGCTACCAAAGACACCGGCTCAAGACCGGGCCCCGGCCCCCATCGGAGGGAATCCGAATCTGTGAAAGTGCCGAGCGCCGCATAACGAAGTGGAAACAACCCGGCATCCGACAGAGACCCCCGAGAGGGTGTCACGATAGAATGACGTAGGCATAATGGCGTGCCTTAACGTAAACGTAAGGGTGAACCGGACGTGAATCTTGCGTGGAGGATTCGGCAATAGGGCCGCTTCTGCGCTGAACAAGATTTCCCGGTCCGCCCGAATTTCTTTGAGGAGCCCATCGTGACCACCCAGGTCGTAATTCTTGCCGCAGGCATGGGAAGCCGCCTCGGTCGCTCGCTGCCGAAGCCGCTCACCGAGCTGAGCGATGGCCGCACGATCATGCGCCAGCAGTTCGACAACATCGAGCACGCCTTCGGCACTGACGCCAAGGTGACCATCGTTGTCGGCTACAAGCTCGAGCACATCATCGAGGCATTCCCCCAGGCGTCCTTCGTCTACAACGAAGAGTACGACCAGACCAACACCTCCAAGAGCCTCCTGCGCGCCCTGCAGGCCTCGCAGCCCGGTGGCGTGCTCTGGATGAACGGTGACGTCGTCTTCGACCCGCGCATCCTCGACCGTGCCGCCGCGATGATCGCGCGCGACCAGAGCTTCGTCACGGTGAACACCTCCAAGGTCTCCGACGAAGAGGTCAAGTACACGACGAGTGCCGAGGGCTACATCAAGGAGCTCTCCAAGACCGTCAAGGGCGGACTCGGCGAGGCCGTCGGCATCAACTACATCTCGAGCACCGACAAGGCCGTGTTCCAGCGCGAGCTCGTCAAGGTCGGCGACCAGGACTACTTCGAGCGTGGCCTCGAGGTCGCGATCGAGAAGTTCGGCCTGCTGGTCGAGCCCGTCGACATCTCCGACCTGTACGCGGTCGAGGTCGACTTCGCCGAAGACCTGGCCCGCGCCAACCTCTTCGTCTAAGTAGCCGCCATCATTCGCTGTGCGTATGGGCTTGCGCGAATCACCCCGCGCGCGCCCATACGATAGTGCCTGTGAGTTCAATCGCTGAAGAGCGCCCGCAGTGGACGCCGTTCGCACGCTACCGGCATGCGCTCTGGCTGCTCACGCGGCGCGATCTGCGGGTCCGCTACTCGACGTCGGCGCTCGGCTATGTCTGGTCGATCCTCGATCCGCTGGTCATGGCCGGCATCTACTGGTTCGTGTTCACCCAGGTGTTCCAGCGCCCTGTCGGCAGCGAACCGTACATCGTGTTCCTGCTCGCCGCGCTGCTGCCGTGGATGTGGTTCAACGGCGCCGTCTCCGACTCCACCCGCGCGTTCCTGCGCGAGGCGAAGCTCATCCGTTCCACCAAGATCCCCCGCACGATCTGGGTGAACCGGCTCGTGCTCTCCAAGGGCATCGAGTTCCTGGCATCCATTCCGGTGCTCGCACTCTTCGTGCTGTTCGCCTTCCTCGCCGGGGACACGGTCAACCTCAACATCGATCTCGTGCTCTTCCCCCTCGCGATCGTGCTGCAGACCGTGCTCACGGTCGGCATCGGCCTCATCGTCGCACCGCTCGTCGTGTTCTTCCGCGACCTTGAGCGCGCCACCAAGTTGATTCTGCGGTTCCTGTTCTACGCATCGCCGATCATCTACGGCACCGCGAACCTGCCGGAGGAGCTGCACTTCTGGGCGGCATTCAACCCGCTCACGGGCATCTTCGGCCTCTACCGCGCCGGCTTCTTCCCGGGCGAGCTCGACTGGTTCGCCGTCGCGGTGTCCGCCGTCATGTCCTTCGCCTTCCTCGCGGTCGGCATCCTCGTCTTCCGCCGCCTCGAGCGCGCCGTGCTGAAGGAGATCTGATGCCAGCTGCTGAGGTGGTGATGACGGTGCGGGATGCCGGCATTCGCTTTCGTCGCAATCGCCGGGGTCGCCGCAACTTCAAGGACCTCTTCGCCGGCCGCGACCGGCGCAGCCGACCCGGCGAGTTCTGGGCGCTGCGCAATGTGTCGATCGACGTGCACGCCGGCGAGGCGATCGGCGTCGTCGGACGCAACGGCCAGGGCAAGTCGACGCTGCTCAAGCTCGTCGCCGGCGTGATCCTGCCCGACGAGGGAAGCGTCGACGTCAAGGGCGGCGTCGCGCCGCTGATCGAGATCACCGGCGGGTTCGTCAACGACCTGACGGTGCGCGAGAACGTCTACCTGACGGCGGGCCTGCACGGCATGACCCGCAAAGAGATCGATCAGCGTTTCGACGAGATCATCGAGTTCGCCGAGCTGCAGGACTTCATCCACACCCCCTACAAGCATCTGTCGAGCGGCATGAAGGTGCGCATCGCCTTC
>JBEVGZ010000204.1:0-3198 GCA_040511515.1 Microterricola sp. | reverse complement strand
TTTTTTATTTGTTGGTTTTTTTTTGGGTTTTTTTTTTGGGGGGGGGTTTTTTTTTTTGCTCCCCCCCGCCCCAGGCCGCAGTGACTGCTGCTTCGTCTACGCGGCGAAGCCCTCGAGCACGGTGATCATGGTGCGCACCGACGAGCCGGTGCCGCCCGTGCTGGTGACGCCGTAGCCTGCGCCGTTGTTGGTGCCGGTTCCGGCGATGTCGAGGTGGGCCCACGGGATCGTGGCCGAGCCGTCGGCCGTCTTGCCCACGAACTCGCGCAGGAAGATTCCGGCCACCAGCATCCCGCCGTCGCGCACGCTCGGGTTGAGGTTGGCGATGTCGGCGAAGCGGGAGTCGAGCAGGCCGCGCAGCTCGCTCGGCAGCGGCATCGGCCAGTGTGCCTCGCCGGTTGCGGTGCCTGCTGCAACGACCTGGGCGACGAGCGCGTCGTCGCCCATGACGGCGGCGGTGCGGCGGCCGAGCGCCACGATGGCGGCACCGGTGAGGGTGGCGACGTCGATGATGGCGTCCGGGTGCTCCTCGCTGGCGAGCGAGAGTCCGTCGGCCATGACCAGGCGGCCCTCGGCATCCGTGTTCAGAACCTCGACGGTGGTGCCGTCGCGCATCGTGAGAACGTCGTTCGGGCGGATGGACGTGCTCGAGACGAGGTTCTCGGCCACGCAGAGCCAGGCGGTGACGCGCACGTTCAGCTGCAGGCGCGCTGCGGCGATCGTCGCGGCCAGCACGGTGGCGGCACCGGCCATGTCGTGGTGCATGGTGAGCATGAAGTCGGCCGGCTTCATGGAGTTGCCGCCGGTGTCGAAGGTGATGCCCTTGCCGACGAAGGCGACGTGCTTCTCGGCGCCCTCCGGCGCGTAGCTCACCTTGATCAGGCGGGGGAGGCGGGAGGAACCCTGGCCGACGCCGAGGATGCCGCCGCAGCCCTCCTCGGAGAGCCTGGCCTCGTCCCACACCTCGACGGTGACGGGCAGCTCGGCGGCGGCGTGCTCGGCTGCGGCCGCGAAGGTCGCCGGGTACAGCTCGGCGCCGGGGGTGTTGGTCAGGTCCTTGACGAGGTTGACGGCATCCGCCATCACGTCGACCCTGGTGAGGGCGGCGTCGGCAACGGCGGCCGGGCTGACGATCGTCACCGAGCTCGGGGTCGCCTTCTGGGCCGCCTTCGTCTTTCCGCGGAACACGGTGAATGCGTAGGCGCCGAGGGTCGCACCCTCGAAGGCAGCGACGGTGTCTGCCTCGCTGTTGATGCCGAAGTCGAGCACGAGGGACTCGGCGCCGGCGAGCTGGCGCACGGCCGATGCCGCCGCGTCGCGCACGGCGTCGGTGCCAGCATCCGCGCCAAGCCCGATGATGGCCACGCTGCCGAAGGACGGGTCCTCGGTGGGGAGGCGCAGCAGCTCGTCTGCCTTGCCGCCGAAGCCGAGCGTGGCGAACTGTGCGGTGATCTCCTCGACGGCTGGAGCGTCTCCGAGCAGTACCGGGCCGTCGGAGCCCGAGACGGCTCCGAGCACCAGAACGTCGGCGCTGAGGGATTCGAGGGCGGCTGCGCTGAGCGCAACGCGAGGAGTCGTCATGGGGTTCCGTCCTGTCAGGTCTGCCTTGTGGGCATGAAGTGTCCATTCGACCCTAGGCGATGCGCTCACATCCGGCGTGCCGGCTCCGTTCAGGCGTCTCCCATCGTGATTGCCGGCTGAAACTGTAGTGTCGTGGGCACGGATGCGATGTCGCATGGTGAAGGGGAGCAAGCAGTGGCTGATACCACCGAGACGCAGGGGGGATCGGGCGCGCCCTCGCGGGTCACCGCGGTGCGCCACGGCCGACTGCCCCGGCCCAGTGGGGCGCGGGCGCTGCTGACGTTCACCGGTGCAGCCCTGGCCGTGCTTCTCGTGTCGACGACCGCTGTGGCCGGCTACGCCGTGCTCTCCACCGTCGGAACGGTGAGCTCGAACGCGATCGACATCACGGGGCCGGATGGAACGCCGCCGCCCGAGCCGCCGGCGTTCGGGGCGATCGAGGGCGGCTTCAACCTGCTGCTGGTCGGCACCGACAACGACGCCAATCAGGGGGAGGAGTTCGGCGAACGTGATGCCACCCTCAACGACGTGAACATCCTGCTGCACGTCTCCGAGGACCACCAGAGCGCCGTGGCGATCAGCCTGCCGCGCGACCTCGTGATCGCGCATCCGGAATGCACGGACCCCGAGACCGGTGAGGTCTTCGACGCGATGTTCGCTCAACCGTTGAACGACGCCTACGAGCGTGGCGGCCTTGGCTGCGTCGTGAACACCGTGACGACTCTGACCGCTCTCCCCGTCGACTACGCCGCTGTCGTGTCGTTCAACGGCGTGATCGCGCTGAGCAACGCCGTCGGCGGCGTACCGGTCTGCCTGGTCGAACCGATTGAGGACCCCGAGTCTGGCCTGAATCTGCCGGCGGGCGAGAGCGTCATCTCCGGCAGCACTGCGCTCGCCTACCTGCGGGCGCGGTACGGCGTCGGCGACGGCAGCGACCTCTCGCGCATCTCGAATCAGCAGGCTTTCCTGTCGTCCCTGCTCCGCACGGTGCGCAGCGACCAGACGCTGAGCGATCCGGTGAAGCTCTACGGTCTCGCCCACGTCGCCGCGGAGAACATGCGCTTCTCGACCTCGCTGGCCAGTCCAGCGACGATGATCTCCCTGGCGCTGAGCCTCAAGGACATCCCGCTCGAGAAGATCGTTTTCGTGCAGTACCCCGTCGTCGACTCCGCCGAGTTCTCCGGCAAGGTCGAGCCCAATCAGGAGCTGGCGGACCAGCTGATGGCCATGGTGCAGGGCGACCAGCCCTTCCTGCTGCCGGACGGCTCCACCGGCAACGGTGTCGAGGCGGGCGCGGGCGCGCCGCCGGCCGAGCAACCGGTCGCCGAGCCCCCGGCTACAGATCCCACTGCGCCCGCCCGGGTGGATGGCAGCGAGACCCCCGTCGCCCCGCCCGTGCTGGAGGGGCTCAGCGGGCAGACCGCCGGTCAGACCAACTGCGCGAAGGCGAACAACTAGCGCCCTGCGACAGGCGCTTCTCGCTCGCCGGGTAGTCTGTGGGCTGCCGGCATCCGCCCCATCGGGCACCGGATGCCGCGCGCGAACCCGTGAAGGAGACCGTCCATGGCACTCATCGACAACGCCATCTACGTCGACGGCAAGCGGGCGCGGGTTCCG
>JBEVGZ010000203.1:0-2730 GCA_040511515.1 Microterricola sp. | reverse complement strand
TGGCGCAGAGCCCTCGGCTGCGCCGATGCCGGGGTTCGTATGCGTGTGGGGAGTGTCCGCGCCGATCCCCGCGAGCAGCAGCGCGGCCCAGAGCAGTGTCGGCAGCAGGAACAGCGCGAGCGCCATGGTCGGGGCTGGCATGCTCCCGGTGCGCAGCGCGGCCAGGCCGCATGCGGCCTGGCTCGCCGCGACGGCGATCCAGAGCACGCCGAGGGGGATCGCGAGGGCAGCTCCACCGCCGAGCGCCCCGGCGCCGACCGCTCCGTAGAGCAGGGCGGCGCCGAGGGCGGCAAGCGCAGGCCAGCTGCGGGTGAACTCCGCCACGAACCGGCCCATGAGCTGCCCGACCTCGACCAGCGGAGCCGCTAGGCCAGAGCGCTTCGGCTCGGCGCCGTCGCCTTGTCGGCGGCGAGGCCGACCCCGAGCAGCACGATCGCGCTCGCCAGGTGCAGGAAGTGGTCCGGCGTGTTGAGCGCGAGGATGTTCGCGGCGGTTCCGGCGATGAAGAAGCCGACGATGCCGAGCAGCAGATATGCCGCGCCGACCACGATGTTCGTCGTCTTCGCCGCCGGAACGCTCGCGAGCCCCGCGATGAGCAGCGCGGCACCGATCAACAGGTGCGCGATGTTGTGCAGCGGGTTCACGGCGAAGATGCCGAGCAGCAGCCCGCCCTCGGTTGCGACGAAGTCAACTCCGCCGGTCACGGCGAAGCCGAGCAGGCCGACAAGCAGGTAGACGGCGCCGAAGATCGTGCCGATCAGACGGTTCGGGGATGTGCGCATTTCGTTTCCTCCTCATGAACGGCCGGGCGCGAGCGCCGAGCACTGTCGTGGTGTTGCGGGAGGAGTTCGGAACGGCGACGGAACCGGATTGGTGCCGAGTTCGCCCTCTTGCGAATACAGGCAATCTGGTGCCCAGGTGGCCGCTGGTGCCTGTTCTCGGTGCCAGCGGACCCGTTCTGCCTGTATTCGCGACGGGCGCAGGCGCGTCGGCGGCCGCAGACGCGAAAGGAGCGGATGCCGCAGGCATCCGCTCCTCGCACAACAGCTCGCGGGGGTTATCCGAAGCGGCCGGAGACGTAGTCCTCGGTCGCCTGCACGCTCGGGTTCGAGAAGATCGACGTGGTGTCGTTGTACTCAATGAGCTTGCCCGGCTTGCCCGTGCCCGCGATGTTGAAGAAGGCGGTGCGGTCGGAGACGCGCGAGGCCTGCTGCATGTTGTGGGTCACGATCACGATCGTGTAGTCCTGCTTGAGTTCCTCGATGAGGTCCTCGATGGCGAGCGTCGAGATCGGGTCGAGGGCGGAGCACGGCTCGTCCATCAGCAGCACGTCGGGCTCGACGGCGATCGCGCGGGCGATGCAGAGACGCTGCTGCTGGCCGCCGGAGAGGCCGGAACCGGGCAGGGCCAGGCGATCCTTCACCTCGTTCCAGAGGTTGGCGCCGCGCAACGACTTCTCGATCAGGTCGTCGGCGTCGCTCTTGCTCATGCGGGTGTTGTTGAGCTTCACACCGGCCAGCACGTTGTCGCCGATCGACATGGTCGGGAACGGGTTCGGCCGCTGGAACACCATGCCGACCTGGCGGCGCACGAGCACGGGGTCGACGCCGGGGCCGTAGAGGTTGTTGCCGTCGATCAGCACCTCACCCTCGACGCGGGCGCCGGGGATGACCTCGTGCATGCGGTTGAGCGTGCGCAGGAACGTGGACTTGCCGCAGCCGGACGGCCCGATGAAGGCCGTGACGGTGCGCGGTTCGATGGTGAGCGTCACATCTTCGACGGCGAGGAACTTGCTGTAGTAGACGTTGAGGTCGTTGACTTCGATGCGCTTGGACATTGATTCCTTGGGTGCTGGTGAGCGGGTGTCGTTGGAGGTTAGCGCGCGATCTTGGGCGCGAAGATCTTGGCGATGAGGCGGGCGGCGACGTTCAGCAGCGCGACGATGAGGATCAGCGTCAGCGCGCCGGCCCATGCACGGTCGATGTAGGCCTGGGCGTCTGCACCCTGGTTCGCGTACTGGGTGTACACGTAGACGGGCAGCGTCATCATGCGCTCGCTGAACAGGTCGTAGTTCATGCTGGCGGTGAAGCCGGCGATGATGAGCAGCGGGGCGGTCTCACCGATCACGCGGGCGATCGAGATCATCACGCCGGTGATGATGCCGGCGATGGATGTCGGCAGCACCACCTTGAGCACGGTGAGCCACTTCGGCACGCCGAGGGCGAAGGCGGCCTCGCGCAGCTCGTTCGGCACCAGTTTGAGCATCTCCTCGCTCGAGCGCACGACGACGGGGATCATCAGCACGCTGAGTGCGACGGCACCACCGAAGCCGAAGCGGATTCCCGGGTCGTTGAAGAGCAGCGCGAACAGGGCGTAGGCGAAGAGGCCGGCGACGATGGAGGGGATGCCGGTCATCACGTCGACGAAGAAGGTGATGCCGCGGGCCAGGCTGCCCCGGCCGTACTCGACGAGGTAGATGGCGGTGAGCAGGCCGATCGGCACCGAGATCAGCGTTGCGGCCCCTGTGACGAGCAGCGTGCCGACGAGGGCGTGCAGGGCACCGCCACCCTCGCCGACGACGTTGCGCATCGAATTGGTGAAGAACTCGATGTCGAAGCGCGGCAGGCCGTTGGTGATCGTGGTGAATGCGACCGAGATCAGCGGGAGCAGGGCGATCGTGAACGCGAGCGAGACGAGCGCGGTGACGAGGCGGTCCTTGGCCTTGCGGGC
>JBEVGZ010000202.1:0-3799 GCA_040511515.1 Microterricola sp. | reverse complement strand
CCGTGCGCCCGGCACCGGTCTGGATCTCGTCGACGATCAGCAGCACGCCGTGGCGGGCGGTGATCTCGCGGGCCGCCTGGAGGTAGCCGTCCGGCAGCGGCAGCACACCGGC
Organism: Microterricola sp.; assembly: GCA_040511515.1. Lineage (GTDB taxonomy): Bacteria > Actinomycetota > Actinomycetes > Actinomycetales > Microbacteriaceae > Microterricola. Next base: position 3,687 of record JBEVGZ010000202.1, on the reverse strand, counting down.
CTCACCCTTGATCGGTTCGATGAACAGCGCGGCGACGGTGTCGTCGATCGCCGCTTCCAGGGCCTCGATGGTGCTGTCGATGTGCTCGACGCCGCCCGGCATCGGCTCGAACGGTGCGCGCATGGCGGCCTTGCCGGTGAGGGCGAGGCTGCCGAGGGTGCGGCCGTGGAAGGCATCGGTGAGCGCGAGGATGCGGGGGCGCGCCGCGCCGCCGTTCAGGCGGGCGAGCTTGAATGCGGCCTCGTTGGCCTCCGCGCCGGAGTTGCCGAAGAACACGCGGCCGTCGTCTCCCGCGCCGCTCAGCCGGATGAGCCGTTCGGCCAGCTCGAGCTGCGCCGGCGTTGCGAAGTAGTTCGACACGTGCGCGATCGTGGCGGCCTGGCGTGAGATGGCCTCGACGAACACGGGGTGGCCGTGGCCGAGCGCGTTCACGGCGATGCCGGCGAGGAAGTCGAGGTACTCGTTGCCTTCTGCGTCCCAGACCCGGCAGCCGTCGCCGCGCACCAGCAGTGCCAGCGGTGGGCCGAAGGTGCGCATCATCCTCGTGGCTGAGCGGTTCTGCCAGGGGCTCATGCGGATTCTCCTGTGTTCGTGGCGGTGTTCTGTGCGGCATCCGCCTGCTGGACATCGGCGGCGACGACCTCGGTGCCGATGCCGCTCTGGGTGAAGATCTCGAGCAGGATCGAGTGCGGAACGCGGCCGTCGATGATGGCGGCCTTGGGCACGCCGCCGTCAACGGCCTCGAGGCAGGCGGCCATCTTCGGGATCATGCCGGATTCGAGGGAGGGCAGCAGTGCGCGCAGCTCCGGCACCTCGATGACGGAGACCAGCGAGTCGCGGTCGGGCCAGTCGCGGTAGAGACCGGCGACATCGGTGAGGATGACGAGCTTGGCCGCACCGAGCGCGACGGCGAGGGCCGCCGCGGCGGAATCGGCGTTGACGTTGAGCGATTGGCCCGGCACCTCGCTGTCCGGCGCGATCGACGAGATCACGGGGATGCGGCCGGCGTCGAGCTGGGCCAGCACGGCGGCGGGGTCGACGGCGATCACATCGCCGACGAGGCCGAGGTCGATCTCCTGCCCGTCGACGATCGCGCCGCGGCGGCGCCCCTCGAAGAGGCCGGCATCTTCACCGGAGAGACCGGCGGCGAGCGGGCCATGCTCGTTGATGTGGCTGACGAGCTCCCGGTTGACCTGGCCGGTGAGCACCATCCGCACGACCTCCATCGTCTCGGGGGTGGTCACGCGGTAGCCGCCGCGGAACTCACTCGGGATGCCGAGCTTCTCGAGCATCGCCGAGATCTGCGGTCCGCCGCCGTGTACGACGACGGGGCGGATGCCCGCGTAGCGCAGGTACACCATGTCCTCGGCGAAGGCGCGCTGCAGCTCCTCGCTGACCATGGCGTTGCCGCCGAATTTCACCACGATGATTTGCTCGTGGAAGCGCTTGAGCCACGGCAGCGCCTCGATCAGCGTTGCGGCCTTGACGGCGGCATCCGCCTGGATCAGCTCCAGCTCTTCCGTTGATTTCGCGTTCTCGCCCATCGTCATCAGCTCGCGTACGCGCTGTTCTCGTGCACGTAGTCGTGCGTGAGGTCGTTGGTGAAGATCGTGGCGGATGCCGGCCCGGACTGCAGATCGATCAGCACGTGCGTGTCACGCGGGCTCAGATCGACGAGCTCGCGCGGCTGGTCGGGCTCGCCGGCGTGGCAGACGCGCACGCCGTTCATCGAGACGTCGACGTTGTACGGGTCGAAGGCTGCCTGGGTCGTTCCGATGGCGGCCAGCACGCGGCCCCAGTTCGGGTCGTTGCCGAAGATGGCGGCCTTGAACAGGTTGTTGCGGGCGACCGAGCGGCCGACCTCGACGGCGTCGTCTTCGCTCGCGGCGCCGACGACCTCGATCGCGATGTTGTGGCTGGCGCCCTCGGCGTCGGCCTGCAGTTTGAGGGCGAGCTCGGAGCAGACGGCGGTGAGGGCTGCGGTGAACTCGGCCGTGTCCGGCACGACGCCGGAGGCACCGGAGGCCAACAGAGTGACCTGGTCGTTGGTCGACATGCAGCCGTCGGAGTCGAGCCGGTCGAAGGTGACCCGGGTGGCCGCGCGGAGCGCGCTGTCGAGTGCTGGCGCGTCGAGCGCGGCATCCGTGGTGATGACGACGAGCATCGTGGCGAGGCCGGGTGCGAGCATGCCGGCGCCCTTGGCGATGCCGCCGATGCTCCAGTCGCTGCCGTTCGCTCCCCCGCGGACCACGGCCGTCTTCGGCACGGAATCGGTGGTCATGATGGCGCGCGCCGCGTCGTCCCCGCCCTCCGCGCTCAGCGCGGCCGTCGCGGTGAGTACGCCGGCGGCGAGCACGTCCCCGTCGAGCTGATCGCCGATGAGACCCGTCGAGCACACCAGCACATCGCCGGCCGAGACCTCGAGGGCGGTTGCGACGGCCTCGGCCGTGCGGTGCGTGACCTGGAAGCCCTGGCTGCCGGTGAAGCAGTTGGCGCCGCCGGAGTTCAGCACGATCGCGGCGACGGTGCCGTCTCCGATGACCTGCTTGGACCAGATGATGGGGTTGGCCTGAGCGCGGTTGCTCGTGAAGACGGCTGCAGCGGCCTGCGATGGGCCGCGGTTGACGATGAGCGCGAGATCGGGTGCACCCGAACTCTTGATGCCGGCTGCGATGCCTGCTGCCTCGAATCCGAGAGGGGCTGTGACGCTCACGGGGCGACTCCATTCACTGAAAGGCCGGTGGTCTCGGCCAGGCCGAGCGCGATGTTGGCGGACTGGACGGCGGCGCCGGCCGTGCCCTTGACGAGGTTGTCGATGGCGGCGACGATCACGACGCGGCCGGCGGCCTCGTCGACGGCGAGGCCGAGCAGGATCGTGTTCGCGCCGACCGTGTCCGCGGTGCGCGGCATCTGGCCCTCCGGCAGCAGGTGCACGAATGGTTCATCGGCGTAGGCGTTCTCCCACGCGGCACGGACGCTCGCGGCATCCGTGCCCGGCACGATGCGGGCCGTCGAGGTGGCGAGGATGCCGCGGGACATCGGCACCAGCACCGGGGTGAAGGAGATGGTCGGGTCGACGGCGCCAGCGCCGCGCAGAGCCTGCTGAATCTCGGGAATGTGCCGGTGTGTGCCGCCGACGGCATACGGACTGGCCGAGCCGAGGATCTCGGCGGCGAGCAGGTTGGTCTTCAGCGCCTTGCCCGCGCCGGATGGCCCTACGGCAAGCACCGAGACGATGTCGGCGGCCTCGATCACGCCGGCTTGGATGCCGGGGGCTAGTGAGAGTGCGACGGTGCTCGCGTTACAGCCGGGGGCGGCGATGCGGCGGGTGTCCGCGAGCTTCTCGCGCTGTTTCAGTGCCGAACCCACGCTGCCGATGAGGAGCTCAGGCACACCGTAGCTCCAGGCGCCGTAGAAGTCCCCGCCGTAGAACGCGGCCCAGTCGGCCTCGCTCTCGAGGCGGTGGTCTGCGCCGCAGTCGACGACGAGGGTGTTCTCGTCGAGCGCGGCCGTGATCTCACCGGACTTGCCGTGCGGCAGGGCGAGGAAGACGATGTCGTGGCCGGCGAGATTCTCCGGCGTCGTGTCGACGAGGGTGAGGCCGGCGAGCGAGCGCAGGTGCGGCTGCACGTCGACGAGCTTCTGGCCGGCATTCGAGTGCGCGGTGACCGTGCGCACCTCGAAGTC
>JBEVGZ010000201.1:0-3824 GCA_040511515.1 Microterricola sp. | reverse complement strand
AGCTCCGGCCGCGCGGCGCGGATCGTGTACGTGCGCCAGATGTCGCCCGGCAGCACGACCTTGATGCGCTGGTCGGCGCCGAACCAGCCCCACTCGTGCAGATCGGGCCCCGTGAACGTCACCCGCGTGAAGTGCGGGCTGAGCGGGCGGATGCTCGCGACGGTGACGTCGAAGAGGCGGTAGCTGGGCTTCATGATGTTCTCCTTGAGCGCCAGAGCAGCCACACGAAGTATGGTGCGCCGACGACGGCGGTGAGCAGGCCGGCCGGCAGTTGGCCGGGGGCGATGACGGTGCGGCCGAGGGTGTCCGCGACGCAGACGAGCAGGGCCCCGAGAAGGGCGGACATGGGCAGGACGAGCGCGTGCCTGCCGCCGACGAGGGCACGGGCGGCGTGCGGGGCGACGAGCCCGACGAATCCGATCACGCCGACGGCCGCGACCGCGGTCGCGGTGAGCACCACGGCGACGCTGAGCAGGCCGAGCCGGGCGCGGCCGAGTGGGACTCCGAGGATGCGCGGGGTGTCGTCATCCTGCGCCAGCACGTCGAGGTCCCTGCGCGCGCCGACCAGGATCGGCGTGGCGACGATGATCGCGATCAGCACGGGAATGAGCTGCGGCAGGGTGCGTCCGTAGGTGGAGCCGGCCATCCAGGTGAGCGCCTTGGCGCCGTTGTACGGATCGGTGGAGATGATGAGCATGCTCACGATCGCGCCGGCTGCCGCCGACACACCGATACCGATGAGGATGAGTCTGCTCTGCGCGAAGCCGCCGCGGGCGGCGAGCCCGAACACGATGACGGCCGCTGCAACCGCGCCGAGCAGGCCACCGGCGGTGACCGCCCAGAAGCTGGCGAGTGGCGCGACGGTGATGATCAGCACGGCGCCGACTCCTGCGCCGCCCGTGACACCGAGCAGGGCCGGCTCCGCGAGCGGGTTGCGCGAGACCGCCTGCACGACGGCGCCGGCGACGGCGAGGGCGGCACCGGCCAGGATCGCGGCGAGCACGCGCGGCATCCGGGTGTTGAGCACGAATTCGGTGACGGGGCCCGCCTGCCCGGTGAGCCAGTTGAGCAGGTCGCCCGCGAGCAGCTTGGCGTCGCCGAGCAGCAGCGAGACGAAGGCGACTGCGACCAGCAGCACCGCTGCGCCGACGATGAGCACGCGGCGGGTGCGCGGGCTGGCCGTCGAGCTGAGTGCGAATGCGCCGGCGGAGCCGGTGGCTCCGGAGTCGGTGAGCTTCCGCGCGAGGATGACGAGGAACACGGCGCCGAACAGGGTGGTGACGACTCCGGTCGGCACCTCGACGCCCGCCGCCCCGCCGAAGAGCAGGCGCAGCAGCACGTCGGCGCCGAGCACGACGATCACGCCCATGATGGCGCCGGCCGGGATGAGCGCACGGTGACGCTGCAGGCCGGGGATGCGGACCGCGAGGAGGCGCACGATGGCGGGAGCGGCGAGGCCGACGAAGCCGATCGGGCCGGCGACGGTGACGGCGGATGCCGAGAGCAGCACGGCCAGCACGATGGCGATGGTCTGGGTACTGCGCACGCGCACGCCGAGCACGGTGGCGGTGTCGTCGCCGAGGGCGAGGATGTCGAGCTTGTGCGCGAACAGCATGAGCACGAGAACGGTCGCAAGAACGACGGGGCCGAGCTGGGCGACGCCGTCGAGGCTGGTCTGGCCGAGGGTTCCGGCGCCCCAGGCGAACAGGCCGGTCGTCTCCTCCGCGAAGAGCAGGAGCAGCATGGTGGTCAGCGCGCTGAAGGCGAGGGCGATGGCGGAGCCGGCGAGCACGAGGCGGACGGTTCCGGCACCGTTGCCGCCGTTGCCACCTCCGCCAGCGGCCAGGCCGAGCACGAGTGCGGCGGCGGCGAGGCCACCGAGGAAGGCGATGAGGCTGCCGGTGAGCAGCGGCACGGTGATGCCGAACGCGGTGACGGCGACCACGGCGAGGTAGGCGCCGGCGTTGACGGCGAGGGTGTCTGGCGATGCCAGGATGTTGCGGGCGACGGTCTGCATCACGATGCCGGCGACGCCGAGGGAGACTCCGACGAGCAGCCCGGCGAGCAGGCGGGGAACGCGGGAGGCGACGAGCACGGCCGCGGCCTGGTCGTCGCCGTTGCCCGTGAGGACGTTCCACAGATCGACGACGTTGACGGAGGACGAGCCCTGCGTCACGTGGATCGCGGCGAGCACGGCGACGAGCACGAGGCCGGCGGCCAGGGCGGCGAACAGAGTCGCCTTCCTGGCCGCCGGTGCTGCGGCATCCGTCGCGCTCGGAGCGCTCTGGAGTGTTGTCACAACTCTGTTAGTTGGCCGCGGGGGCGACGGCTGCGACGACCGCGTCGATGTAGTCGTTCATCGACGACGGGCCACCGAACATCCAGATGCCGTCGGCGAGGCGGTGGACGTTGCCGCTCTGCACGAAGGGAAGCGAGGTCCAGACGGCGTTCGTCGCGAGCTCGTTCTGGTACGGGTCCATGCCCTCGGTTGCGACGTAGAAGAAGCTCACGTCACCCAGCGCGGTGAGGCCCTCGACGTCGGTCGAGCCGAGGCCGTAGTCGGCGTCACCCTCGCCGGTCCAGGCGTTCTTCATGCCGAGCTCCTCGGTGATCTCGGAGAGCAGCGCGCCCTGGGCGTACGGGCGGATGGAGACCTGCCCGCTCGAGGCCCAGGCGTCGCTCATGAAGAACTCGGTGCCGGTGAGGCCGGCGGCCTCGATGGCCTCCTTGCCCTCCGCGATCTTCGCGTCGAAGCCCTCGATCAGCTCGGCGGCCTCATCCTCGGTGCCGGTCGCCGTCGCGATGTTGTTGAGGTTCTTCTCCATCTGGCCGATGGCGTCGCTGGCGTTGGCTCCGCGCACGACGAGCACGGGGGCGAACTCCTCGATCTGGGCGATCGCGCTCTCGCTGAGGTCACTCGTGGTGACGACGAGCTCGGGGGCGAGGCCGGCGATGGCGTCGATGCTCGGCTCGCCGCGCTGGCCGACATCGGTGACGCTCTCGTCGAGGTTCTCGGCCTTGACCCAGGTGGCGTAGCCCTCGACATCGGCGACGCCGACGGGCATCACACCGAGTGCGACGAGGTTCTCGGCGGTGTTCCACTCGAGTGCGACGACCTTGGTGGCTGGCGCGTCGAGCGAGATCGTCTCGCCGCGGTCGTCGGTGATGGTGATGGCCGCATCGCTGCCGGATGCCGCGGGCGTCGTGTCCTCGGTCGTGCCGCAGCCGACGAGGAGCACGGCGGTCGCGGCCGCAGCGATGGACAGGGCGATTGTGCGCGCGGTTCTGATTGGCATTGTCATGGATTCCTTGGGGGTGGGAGGCGGCGAGGTGATTCGCCAGGGGTGATGCGGGGGTCTGTGGTGGTGGTGACGATGACGCGCGGGCACGCTGGCGCCCGGCCGCTGTCGGCCGGTGGGCCGCCGATGCCGGCGCTAGGCCAGCGCGAGTTCGCGGACCGAGAGAGGATCCGAGGCGTTCGTCTCCGTTCGAGCCCTGGTGGAGTTGTGACGACCGATGGCACGCGTGCGCACGTGCCCGCTCGCCTCGTCGTTGTGCACGTCCACGCGGATGCCGTACGCGTCGCTCAGCAGCGCGGAGGTGAGCACCTGCTCCGGAGCGCCGGAGGCCTGGACTCGGCCGCCGGCCAGCAGCACGACGTGGTCGGCGATCGCCGCGGCCTGGTCGAGGTCGTGCAGCACGACACCGATGGTGACGCCGTGCACCTCGGCGAGGTCGCGGATGAGGTCGAGCAGTTCGACCTGGTAGCGGAGGTCAAGGTAGGTGGTCGGCTCGTCGAGCAGCAGCACGGCGGTGTCCTGCGC
>JBEVGZ010000200.1:0-28015 GCA_040511515.1 Microterricola sp. | reverse complement strand
CAAGGCAACCCCAGGAACCGTCACCGATGCTGGTGCGGCAGCCTTCGCAGCGGCCTCGGTCCCGATACGCGCGCAGGCGGCCTACTCGACCAGCGGAGCTGGGAGGGGCTTCGTACGTCTGACGGGGGCTCAGAACAGCGTTGGCTCCGGCGCGGGCGCGAAGGCCGGCGCCCGCGGAGCAGCGGGCCGGGATCGCGTGCGGTTGTAGAGATTGCCTGGTTCTGGGCTGCCGGCTGTCGCGATGCTGCGCACCCCGCCCGTCGCGGAGGATGTGGAGCCCCGCTGCAGCCCGTGCGCCCGGATCAGTGGTTCGATGCGGTCAGCGAGCCAGGATCGATACTCCTTCGGCGCGTAGGCACCCCGTGCGTAGAGCTGCCGGTAACGCGGCACAAGTTCGGGGTGGGCGCCGTCCAGCCACTGCATGAACCACTCACGCACCCCCGGCCGCAGGTACAGCGCCGTGTAGACGACGGATGTCGCGCCGGCCGCCTTCGCCCTCCGCATCGCCTCGTCGAGGTGTGCATGGGTGTCGGTGAGGAACGGCAGTATCGGCATGAGGAACACCGAGCAGTCCAGGCCCGCCTCGCGCACCGCGGTCACCGTCGCGAGCCTCGCTGTCGTGGTCGGCGTTCCCGGCTCGATCGACTGCTGCAACTCGTCGTCGTAGATGGCGATCGACATCGCGAGGCTCACGGGCACCGCCTTCGCCGCGTCCGCGATGCGTCCAAGATCGCGGCGCAGCAGCGTTCCCTTCGTGAGAATGCTGAAGGGCGTCCGACTCTCGGTGAGCGCGTCGATGATGCCCGGCATCAGGGCGTAGCGGCCCTCCGCCCGCTGATACGGGTCGGTGTTGGTGCCGAGGGCGACGGGATGCCGCTGCCAGCTCGCCTTGCGCAGCTCGGAGCGCAGCACGGCGGCGACGTTGATCTTGACGACGAGCTGGCGGTCGAAGTCCTCGCCGGTGTTGAGGTCGAGGTAGCTATGGGTCGGGCGCGCGAAGCAATAGACGCACGCGTGGGAGCAGCCCCGGTACGGGTTGATGGTCCACTCGAACGGCATCGCGCTCTGGCTCGGCACTTTGTTCAACGCCGACTTCGCCAGCACCTCGTGAAAGGTCATATCGGCGAACTCGGGCGTGCGCACCGTGCGTACGAGGTTATTGAGCCTGGCCAGCCCCGGCAGCGTCGACGGTTGATCGACGCCCAGCTCTTGCCCGCTCCACCTCATACCCCCATTCGAACATACATTCGCACCAAATACGAATGTATGTTCGAGTGCGCCGTGTTAGGCGGGGATGTTCAGCACGCGCGCGGTCGCCGCGAGCGAGGCAGCGGCAGCCGCGGGGTCCTCGGAGAGCTTCGTGCCGTAGCTCGGGATCATCTCGCGAATCTTGGGCTCCCAGCCCTTCATCTGTGCGGGGAAGCAGCGAGCCAGCACGTCGAGCATGATCGGCGCGGCCGTCGAGGCTCCCGGTGATGCGCCGAGCAGGCCGGCGATGGTGCCGTCTGCGCCGGTGATGACCTCGGTTCCGAACTGCAGCACTCCGCCCCGCTTGGCGTCCTTCTTCATGACCTGCACACGCTGGCCGGCCGTGATGAGTTCCCAGTCCTCCATCTTGGCCGTCGGCATGAACTCCTGCAGAGCCTTGAGCTTCTTCGTGCGGCCGGCCATGAGCTCACCGACGAGGTACTTGACGAGGTCGAAGTTCTGCCAGCCGACCGCGATCATCGGGCCGATGTTGTGCCAGCGGATGGAGAAGGGCAGGTCAAGCCACGTGCTCGTCTTCAGGAACTTGGGCGTGAAGCCGGCGTACGGGCCGAACAACAGCGAGGCCTCACCGTTGACGACACGGGTGTCGAGGTGGGGAACCGACATCGGCGGGGCGCCGACGGCCGCCTTGCCGTAAACCTTGGCGTGGTGCTGTGCGACGACCTTGGGGTTGGTGGTGCGCAGGAACTGGCCGGAGATCGGGAAGCCGCCGAAGCCGCGGATCTCGGGAATGCCGCTCTGCTGCAGCAGGGCGAGCGCCCCGCCGCCGGCGCCGACGAAGACGAAACGAGCCTTGACGACAGAGGGGGTGTGCCCGACGAGGTGGTTGAGCTTGATCCGCCACAGGCCGTCCTTCTGGCGCTTCAGGCCGGTGACCTGGTGGTTCACGTGCACCTCGCCGCCGCGCTTGACGAGATCGTCGAAGAGGTAGCGGGTCAGCGCGCCGAAGTCGACGTCTGTTCCGGCCTCGATACGCGTTGCGGCGATCTTCTGCTTCGGGTTGCGCTTCTTGGTGATGAGCGGGGTCCACTCGCCGATCTTCTCGGCGTCGGTGGAGAACTCCATGCCCTGGAAGAGCGGCTCATCCTTGAGAGCATCGAACCGCTTCTGCAGGTATTCGATGTTGGCGGCGCCGCGCACGAAGGTCATGTGAGGTGCCGCGTTGATGAAGTTCTGGGGCTCTGGCAGCGCGCCGGCCTCCACGAGGTGGGCCCACAGTTGCCGGCTGATCTGGAACTGCTCGTTGATCTGCACGGCCTTGCTCGCATCGACGCTGCCGTCGGCTGCCGCAGGCATGTAGTTGAGCTCGCAGAGTGCAGCGTGGCCCGTCCCGGCGTTGTTCCACGGGTTCGAGCTCTCTTGAGCGACCTCTCCGAGACGTTCGTATGCACGAATCGTCCAGTCGGGTTGCAGCTGCTTGATCAAGGCGCCGAGGGTGGCGCTCATAATGCCGCCACCGATGAGAACGACGTCGACAGGTGTCTCAGAATTCACGAATGCCAGTCTACTGGGGCAAATGAGTCGCTCTGACCGTGCGGCATCCGAGCCAACTCTTGAGGTGACCTTAGGGTGCCACTGAGGCCGGGGTCGTAGCGTTGTGCCCACGACCCGGGTGCCGGACGCAGGTCCCCCCGCCGACACTCTGGCACCCGGGTCGCAACAACTCCCCCAGCTATCAGGGTTCCCCGGCTCGACACCGCCCGCCACGATGGCTCGTGCGGGCTCATCGGCGCCCCCCTCCGCTACGATGCAGTAGTGAGCCGCGCGAGCGGCGTTGCTGAGCGGGCGGGGAGGCCAGTTGAGTACGACAGAGAGCCGCATCGCCGTCGTGATCGAGGACGACGCGGACATTCGTCAACTTCTTGCGACAGTTCTGGAGCAAGCCGGCTTCGACACGATTCTCACCGGGAACGGTATCGACGGTGTGAACGCCGTGCGCGAGCACAATCCCGTCATCACGACGCTCGATGTGAGCATGCCGGGAATCGACGGGTTCGAGACGGCGAAACGCATCCGAGCGTTCAGCTCCACATACCTGATCATGCTCACGGCCCGCGCGGAGGAGATCGACACCCTGCAGGGGCTCGAGGCCGGCGCCGATGACTATGTCACCAAGCCGTTCCGACCCCGTGAGCTGCGCGCGCGCATCGAGGCCATGCTGCGACGGCCGCGCGCCGGCGGTACGGTGCCGGTGAGCGCTGAGCGAACCCCGCCGGCCGATGCCGCTGAGCCTGTCGACGCCACGGCGCTCGACACGAACACACTTCCCGCGCACCAGGACTCCGGCGTCGGCGGCGACTGGCACGAGCACCGTGGCCTTCGCCTCAACTCGGCGGAGCGTCGCGTGCGGCTCTACGATGACGATCTGGAGTTGACCCGCACGGAGTTCAATCTTCTCGAGGTGCTCCTGCTCTCCGGGCGTCGGGTGCGGAGCAAGACGGAACTCGCGGAGCTCCTGCGCGATGAGGATGCCGCGTTCTATGTCAGCGATGCCGACAAGCGGGCGATCGAGGTGCACCTCGCGAATCTGCGGCGCAAGCTGGGCGACCACCCGACCAGCCCGCGCTGGATCGAGACGGTGCGCGGCGTCGGATACCGACTCACCGCGAACGACAACGTCTAGGGCTTCAGGCCTGGCCACGCGCCCGGATCGTTGCTGCGCGGCGGCCGTGGCAGATGATGATGCCCACCCGCGGCTCCCCGGGGAATGGCAAACGCTTCAGGTTCGGGATCAGGAAGCGGCTGCTGGGAGCCAGCGGATGTGGCGTCTAGTGCTACATCCACGATCATGCCCAGCCAACCGCGAGATCTCCTTGGGAATGCGCCCGTGAAGCTCAAGATTTGCGCAATTTTTCCGCAGACCTCTGGCGCGGCCACCCCCGTACGAGGTACTCAGCCCTCGAGCAGTCCATCCTCGCTCGCGCGCTGCACCAGATCGAGCCGATTCGAGGCACGGCGGCCCTGCGCCTCGTAGTAGTCCCGAACCCTGGCGAGGTGGTCGCGCACTCGGTCGAAGCGCACGTTCATCCGGAGGGCGATGTCGATCGGGCTGTTGCCGACCGCGTAGAGCCGCACGACTTCGATGTCGTCCTCGCTCAGTCCGGTTGGCGATTTTGCCTGCACCCCGGCGGAACCCATCGTTCCCCTGCCCCCCTCACCGGAATCACCGTCGGGGACGAGCCCTCGCACGGCCAGCGATGTGCGGCCATGACCGACGGGGACCAGCTCGCCGGTCCACGACTCGCGGCCGAGCACGACCGCATCGATCACCGCGGCTCTGGCGTCGTCGATCGAGTTGCTCCTGCCGAGCACGCTCGCCGCCCCCGTTCCACGGAGCCTGGCCATCGTCATCTCGTCGTCGAAGTCGCCCCATGCCACGACCGCCGCACCGTCTGAACGCGCCTCCGCGATCAACTCGACCAACGACGAGGCCGGAAGGCTCTGCAGGTCGAGAAGGTAGACCTGGGGCTTCGCGTCGCGCAGCGCACGTGCTTCCTCCCAGGAGCGGGCCCGCGCAACAACCTCGATCTCAGGGGCGTTGGCGGCGAGCCAGCCGCTGAGTCCCTCGAGGGCTGCGACGTAGCCGTGCACGAGCGCCAAACGAACCGTTGTGACCGGCGTCGAGACGGCCGCAGACTGCGTGCCTGACATCGCGCCTCCTCTCTGAACAGTCACCGTGGCCCGAGCTTCTGCTCCTCTGTCGTACGACCGGGAGCAAACGGCGAAGCCGCGTGAACGGGCAGTCTATGCCGCGAAGCTGGCCTCGTGGCGAACTATCGTGGCCCCACCCTCCGGCGTCGGTCACCTTTGCGCCGGAGATCCCGGTTGAGCCGGCGGTCGCCGTGGTAGAGAATCGACGACCAGTCGACTGGCTTGTTCGGGTCGACCACATAGGAAGGCCCGGCCGGAGCCTTCTTCTTGTCGACGTACAGCCAGTTGAGAATGCCGAGCCAGACATCGACGACGGAGTTGCGCACACCGATGTACATCCACGTAGCGTAGGCCGCGAGGATGGCATTGAATGCCGCGAAGACGGCGTTCCCCCAATTCTGCGCGTAGAAGTCCCGCGCAAATGTGAGCACCGAGAACGCAATGATCAGGTATGGCACCACGACGTACAGCACGGGAACCGCCGTACGGTCCTTCACTTTGGGCGTCCGGACGAACGGGATCTTCTCACCGGTGATCGCCTGTTGCATCGACTTCAGCACGCCGGCGAGATTCACCGGCAGCAAGATCAGGTTGAAGCCGTAGATGCGGAAGATGTCGCTGAAACGGTGCCCACAGTCCCGAAGGTCGCTGCCCATTGCGAGGAAGTACGGCAGCGCGGCCAGGAAGACCACAGGTGAGAGCAGGCGGCTGTCGTAGGGGTACGCCAACAGGAAGAGCAGGCCGAAACTCGCCCATGCGATCGACGCCATGTAGTTCACGCGCAGCCACATCTCGCGCACGAGAATGCGCTCACGCCGGAAACGGCGCTCGCGAACCTGATCCCACAACTTCGGCAGGATCAACAGGCCGCCATTCGCCCAACGGCGGCGCTGCACGACGAGCGAACCGAAGTCGGGCGGCGTCGCCGAGTAGCTCAGGCGTTCCGGGTAGTTCATCAGGGTCCAGCCGTGCGTGCCCAGGTCGATGCTGGACTCGGTGTCTTCGATGACCGTTCGATCCTGGATGTACGTCGCGATCTCGAAGCCGCCGACGCTTTCGATCTCGACGATGTCTTCGACGGCCTGCTTACGGATGACGGCGTTCGCGCCGACCCAGAATGTCGCACCGTAGTAGCTCATGCCCTGGTGCAGGATGTGCTGGAGGTCGGTCGTGGCACCGGCGATGCGCTCGATGCGCGTCGGCGCACCGCGGAACGACGAGTACGGCGTCTGCGTGACCGCGATGCGCTCGTTGCCCGGCTCCTCGAGGAAGTAGACGAGCCGCAGGCAGTAGTCGCGAAGCAGGAGCGAGTCTGCGTCCAGCGTGAGCAGGTACGGGCTGTCCGGCACGACGAGGTCGGCGTCGGCTGGATCATCGACAGGGCGCAGGATGACACCGCCGGCCGTCTGTTCCTCACGCCAGTCTCGGCCCATGAGCGAGATGTACGAGTTGAGGTTCATCGCCTTGTTCGCCTCGTGAGACAGCGACGCGTAACTCTTGCGTTGGAAGCTCGTGAGCGAGGCGGTGAACGTCCGCTCGAGGCGGATGCGCAGCTCAAGCACCCGGTCAAGGTCCGGGTAGGAGTACTGATCGAGCGACGCGCGCAGCGCGAGCAGATTCAGTCGGAGCTCCGACGCCAGACCCATCAGCACCTGGTCGATGAAGAACTCATCGACGTGGTCTTCCATCGGCTCGTTCTCGGCCATGTCTTCGAGCCAGATCGCGGCGGCCTCGTAGTCGGCGGCGAGCTCCTCCACGTGGCGGCGTTCGATCGTGGCTCCCGCCGCGCACTCGGCGGCGAATTCGGCTCTGGCGCCGGCGAAACGCGAGCGCGGCCCTTCCAACGCCTCCTCGATCTGGCCGGGGAGCTCCAGCGTCGCATCGAGCCTCGCCCTGGCTGCGGGATCGCTCTGCACGGGCGCGTCGTCAACGAGCAACACGACCCGGACGTTCGGGAACTCCTGCAGCGCCGCCGACCAGAGCGTTCCGCGCACGACGGCGGGCTCTTCGGCGTATGACGGCACGAGAACCGTCACTGCGCTGTCGTAGTCGCGGAAGTGCCTGTCGAGTTCGGCTCGCGGCACACGGACGTGGTCACGGAAGCGATAGAGCGCACCCTGCCGGGCGAGCAGATACATCAGGGCGGAGAATGTCAGGAACGAAACGACGATGAGGTAGCCGATCGCCTCCATCGTGAAGCGGAATCCGCCGCTGCTCTCGATGAACTGCCGGAAGATCGTCGTGACGACGTAGATCAGCCAGAACACGATCGTCGCGACGATCGCAATACGGCCCCAGGTGATTTTTCGCACACTCGGGCTGGGGTGCATGATCGACAGCGGTTCGGAGCGTCGTTCAGATCCCCACTGCCTTTTTCGCGTGCGTGTCTGTTCCTCTTGAATTGCCATTACCCCGGTCATTCCCGCCGTTTATGACTCCACCAACTTTTGTAGGATAAGGCAACGACCGGCATGCTCCACGCCGACAGTGTGCGAGCATGGGCACAACGCACACCCGCTTCAGCGTGAACGTGCACTATGCAGCCCCCATCCCCCGCCACCCTACCTGCGAGGTTTTGTGTCTAGGCGTTTCCCCAACCGGCGACTCTCCCCTGTGCGCCTGACGGTGCTCATCGCGATCGCCGCAGGCCTTGTCCTAGCTGGATTTCAGGGCTGGAAGTGGTTCGAGAACGAGGCGTCACAGACGCGCGAGGCCTGGTTCGCCGGCTACGTCGACGTCACCGCGACTCCGCAATTCGCGTTCGAAAGCCCGAGGGGCGACGCGGACAAGAACGTTGTTCTCTCCTTCATCGTCGCGTCACCGGACGATCCGTGCACCCCGACTTGGGGTGGTGCATACACGCTCGATGAGGCCGGAACCGAGCTGGACCTCGATCGGCGCCTCGCGCGCCTCGAACAGCGCGGCGGCGAAGCGATGGTCTCATTCGGAGGCCTCCTGAACGACGAGCTCGCCGTGGCGTGCACGAGTGAATCAGAGCTGAAGAAGGCCTATGCCGCCGTCATCGACCGTTACGGCGTGCAGGCGATCGACCTCGACATCGAGGGAGACGCGCTGGCGAACTCGGCGGCCAACACCCGTCGGGCGACCGTGATCGCCGAGCTGCAGGCCGAGCGAGCCGATTCCGGATCGCCGCTGGCCGTCTGGCTCACGCTCCCCGTCACACCGGACGGCTTGTCCGTTTCTGGAACTGATGCCATCACCGAGACGCTGGACGCCGGCCTGGAGCTGACCGGTGTCAACGTGATGACCATGGACTACGGCCAGAGCAAGACCGAGGATCAGTCGATGGGTGACGCGGCGGAATCCGCGTTGACCGCGACCCACCGACAGCTCCGTATCCTCTACGACCGCACCGGCATCGAGCTGACGGATGCCACGCTGTGGGCGAAGATCGGCGCGACGCCGATGATCGGCCAGAATGACGTGCGCGACGAGATCTTCACGCTCGATGACGCGCAGCAGTTGAACACCTTCGCGCACGACTCTCACGTCGGCAGGGTGTCGATGTGGTCGTCGAACCGGGATGCCACGTGCGGGCCGAACTACGACGACCTCTCGCGCGTCTCTGACGCGTGCAGCGGCATCGCGCAGGGTGAGTCGAGCTTCACCGCCATCCTCGGTGACGGTTTCACCGGAACGCCGAACTCGGGGGCGGGAATCACGACGACGATCGAGCCGATTCCCGAGGAGGATCTCAGCGATGATCCCGAGACGAGTCCATACCCGATCTGGTCGCCCGATGCCTCGTACCGCGAGGGCACGAAGGTCGTGTGGCACCACAATGTGTACCAGGCCAAGTGGTGGACGAAGGGCGACGTTCCCGACAACCCCGTGTTGCAGTCCTTCGAGACGCCGTGGACATTGATCGGCCCCGTTCTCCCCGGCGAGACCCCGATCCCGATCCCGACGCTGGAACCGGGGACCTTCCCCGACTGGTCGGGCAGCACGACCTATGAGAAGGGCGATCGGGTGCTCTTCGACGGTTTGCCCTATGAGGCGAAGTGGTGGACGCAAGGCGATAGCCCGCAGGCGGCGGAGACAGAGCCGGACAGCTCGCCCTGGATGGCGCTCGCCGCAGAGGACGTGATCGCTGAGCAGGCGGCGGCGCAGGCCGCCGAGCAGGCACCGACCACCCCGTGACCGCGCCCCGGTGCGCAGGCTTCGGCGCATCGGTCATGGTGCGATCTGTCTACCCCGGATTGCGCGCGGAAAGCGGCACCTCGACCGGCACCGCATCGGGCAGAACGGCAAGCGTCCCGTGCATGAGCAGTCGTTTGGCCGTCGCCTCGAACGAGGCGGGAACGCCGTAGTAGAAGCCCTGAGCGCTGCGAACGCCGACGCCCTGCAGCCGCAGGGCGGTGACAGGGCTCTCGACGCCCTCGACGACGAGGGCGTAGTCGAGGGTGTCACCGAAGCCCTGCAGCGCGCGGAGCACCTCCAGCTGCCTGATGTCGCCCAGGTCGTCGATCAGTGAACGGTCGATCTTCAGGATGTCCATGGGCATGCGCACCAGGGCGCCGACCGACGAGTTTTCGGATCCGTAGTCGTCGAGAGCGATCATGATGCCGAGATCGCGCAGGTGGTCTGCCTGCGTGCGCAGCTCGTCGCTGACAACGCTGAGCGAGCGCTCGTTGAGTTCCAGGCAGAGACTGACCTCAGGGAAGAGCTCCGGCAGCGTCTCGAGGAACGGTCCCAGCTGCGAGGAGAGGATCTGCTTGGCCTCCACGTTGACCGTGACGCAGTTGACCCGAGAGTCGATGTCGGCGAACTGCCGCGCCGCATGAAGTGACTTGAGGATCACCTGCTCTGTGAGCTGATTGAGAAGACCGAGCCGCTTCGCCTTCTCGATCAATGAAGCCGGCGAGATCGGGCCGATCTCGGGGTCGGTGTAGCGCACGAGCGCCTCGAATGCCCAGATCCGGCTCTCGACGATGCTGACGATGGGTTGGAAGTAGACCGTGAGCTCATCGTTCTCGATGGCTCTCACGACGCTGTCGTTCACCTGAGATGACCGGTGGGCCGAGATGCTCACGCTGCCACCGTTGCCTGCAGCGCCCTGCTTGCGCGACTTCTTCGCGGCGAGCATGGTGCGGTCCGCGTCTTCGACGAGACGGCTCAGATCGGTCTCGCGGTGGGCGGAGTACGCCAGACCGACGCTGATACTCGGTTTGAGCGTCGCCTCGCCGAACTGCAACCGGGCACCGCAGTTGTCCACGATCCGATCCGCGACCATCTTGGCCTGGTGCAGGCTGCTCAACCCGGTGAGCACGACGACGAACTCGTCTCCGCCCACCCGAGCAACGACATCCGCTGGACGGACAGTGTTCACCAGGCGCTGGGCAACCTCTTTCAGCGCGAAGTCGCCGGCGGCATGGCCGTTTCGGTCGTTGAGCCTCTTGAAATTGTCGAGATCGATGAACAGCACGGCAATGGCCTCACCGTAGCCGCGGTTGTCGTTGATCGATTTCAGCGCGTCTTGGAACGACCCGTAGTTCGGCAGACCGGTCAGGCTGTCCGTGTTCGCACGCAGACGCAGTCCCTCGACGCTCTCCTTGACACGGGACACCTCACTGCCGATGTGGGCGAGCGCGTCGACGACCCGCTGATCTCCGTCGGTGAATGCCGTTGCGGCCGGCGATCGGCGCACCACGAGATACTGTTCCTCGTCGGCGGCTATCGAAATCGGGGCGCCGATCTCTGAGTAGCCGGGAGGCGTCGCTCGGATCTCCGTCGCCTCAGCGTTTGCTGCGTTCTGGGCGAAGCCGCGCACGAGCGCCTCGACCTGCCCTTTCTCCTCCCACGGCAGCGCGAGAGAGGCCTCGACGAGACTCTCCAGGCGCCGAATCACGTTGCTGAGGTTGTCCTTGACCGCGAGGAGCACGAGTACCATCGAGCAGCCCATGATCAGCAACACCGTGATCACGGCCTGCGGGTTCGAGAAGTGCGTCTCAACGAGGAGCTGCTTCGCGGTGTGCAACAGCGCGGAGATGCCGGTGAGCAGCAACCAGACTCTGAGCAGTTTCACCGCGCTGATCGAGGAGATCCCGACGGTGCCATCGCTGTTCCAGCGACCGCGCTGTCGACTGAACTCCACCACCAGTACGACGAGGAGGTAGCCGCCGGAGGCGAGGAGATACCCCAGCAGTCCGAGCCCGATGTCGCTGAAGGCCCGGTAGATGAGCACATAGGCCATCGCCCCGAGCGAGGCGACGCCACTGGCGTAGATGGAGATGAACGGCCTGCGCAACAGGTACAGATAGGAGACGTAGATCCCCATCGTGTAGAGGCCGATCATGAGCATCGGCCGTTGCATCAGGTCAGACGCGGAGAGGATGGCGATGGCCAACCCCGGCAACGGCACCCCGGCCTGTCGGGAGATCGGCAGGCGGAAGATCCCGGCCGCGGCGAATCCGGCGACGGCGAACAGGGCCAGCAGCCACGAGCCGACCGGCAGGGTCGGTAGGGTCGCCAGCGCGGTGACGGCCATCGCGAGTGCGAAGATCATTGCGGGCACGAGAAAGATGGCATCCCACGGGGTGACAATTCGCGCTGGCTTCACAGCACAACACTAGGGCCACGCGGCGCGCGGGCCGCTCAGCCGCGACGGCCAGTCAGAGCACTCCACTGTTGAGCGCCCCGGCTGCGCGCACACCCGTGTCGAGCATGATGCGGTTGCCTCCGGAATCCGATGCCCGCTTGCACGCGCGCATCGCGGCGGCGCTGAGCAGCTCGAAATCGAATCCGGTGTAGTCGGTGAGCGCGATTCCAACGCTCATCGTCGGGCGCAGCCCGGCGAACTCGTCGATCTTCTCCTCGAGCAGACCCGCCTGCACGATTGCGGCAACCGCCAGCGCCTCGTCCGCCGAAGACATCGGTGTCGCCAGCACGAGGCGGCCGGGGCCCGCCACTCCGATGTCGGAGTTGGGCGGCCCGAATCGACGCACGACGGCGGTATAGCGCGCCAGGATGGCGTTGGCGCGGGCGCGCCCGAACGCCGTGTTGATCTCGGCCAGGTCATCGAGGTCGAAATGCAGGAGCGCCAGCTGCTCGTCGTGGAATTCCGCGCGCTCCAACCAGTCGGCCAGGACGCGCTCGAAAGACGGCTCCGTGAGTACGTCATCGCTGTTGTACCCGATGGTCGCGGCGGCCCGGCGGCTGCCCCGTGTCGCGAGCTCGGCGTGAGCGCCGTGGGCAGATCGGATCACCGACATGGAGCTCGAGAGCACGATGACCATGATCATCGTGACGAACGCGGTGGCCGAGGCGCCGAAGAACAGGGAGAAGATCGGACCGTCCGGCCCCTCTGTCGTGAAGAAGATCAGGCGCCCAGTGAAGAAAGCAGCCTCGACGGTGAACACGACGACCATCGGGCGTGAGCCCAGGGCGCGACTCAGTTCACCGCGCGCCGACTCCACGGCGGCGAGCACCGCGAAGAGCACGATGCCGAGGAAGTACGCATGGGCACCAGCCCACTCGTCGCTGTCCGGCCCCGGGAGGAGCCCGGCGACGAGCACCGCGATGCAGACGATGGCGAGCAGTAGGAAACGGGTCGGCCGACCGTTGTGCCTGCGGCATCCGATCCAGAAGAATCCGGTGCCTGCGACGAAGGCGGCGTTGCCGACTGATGAGGCCCACCACAGCTCGGGTGCGAGCAGCCAGACCAGGAAGCTCATCGTTGTCAGGATGCCGCAGAGGTAGCCGGCTGCCCAGATCCGACCGGCCTCGCTGTCTTTGTGGGAGATCGTGCTTCCGATGAAGAGCCCGGCCGTCACCACGACCACGAGCGCGCTCGCCAGAGAAATCGTCCAACCGTCAATCACGAGATTTCCTTGTCTTTCGGCAGGGTCACGAGCACCGTCGTGCCCTCGCCCTCGACGCTCTGCACGGTCAGGTCTCCGCCGTGCAGGCGGGCGATCTCCCGGCTGATGCCGAGTCCGAGTCCGCTGCCGTGCACGCTGGAGTTGCGCACGGACTCGGAGCGGAAGAACTTGTCGAACAGCTGCGGCTGCTCCGCGTCGGCGATGCCGATGCCCGTGTCGCGCACGATCATCCACACCGTCTTCTCGTCACTGGCGATGCCGATCGTGACCTCGCCGCCCTCGACGTTGTACTTGATCGCGTTCGCCAGCAGGTTGTCGATGAGCTGGCGCAGCCTCGATCCGTCGGCCACCAGCGTGGTCGGCTCTGCCGCGCTGAAATCGAGGCGGATGCCGCGCTCCGCCGCCCGGGGCAGCAACGACTCGACCGATTGCTCGACGACCTCGAGCAGCGCGCACGGCGCGAGGCGCAACACCATCGGCTGCGCGGCCTCACGGGAGGAGGCCAGAATATCGGCGACCAGCTCCAACAGCCGGTTCGCATTCCTGTAGACGATCTGCAGCTGGGTGCTCGCCGCGGGCGGGAGGCCCTCTCCGTCGATGATGAGCTCCAGATACCCCAGAATCGACGTGAGCGGGGTGCGCAACTCGTGCGAGACCGAAGCGATCAGATCGTCTCGTGCCAGAACGGCCGCCACTTCTGCGGTCACATCGCGGGAGACCACGACGCTTCCGTCGTACTCGCCGTCTCCGCTCTGCAGGCGGCGCGCGGTGATCGACAGGGCAACGCGCTCGTTGTTTCCCGAGTCGATCCAGACGGTCACCGGCTCGAATTCCTCGCCGCGCATCGCGCGTTGCAGCGGAGAGTCATGTTGGGAGATCGGCGTCACGCGGTCGGCAGCGACAACGCTGACGCCAGCGGGAACCGGCGCGTTGGCATCCGTCAACCCCATGGCGAACTGCAGGCGCGCCTGGGCCTCGTTGACGATGGTTGTCTGGCCGGTGCGATCGATGCGGATCACCCCGAAGTCGACCGTGTTCAACACCTCGGCGAGCAGCTCCTCTTGCCGCCGCGCCTGCGCGAGCGCGCCTTCGAGCAGCTCCGCCTGTTTGCCGAGGAGCACGCGCTGCGCCCGATCTCGGCGAGCGGTGAGATACCCGGACGCTCCGATGAAGATCAGCACGACCGGCAGGAAGATGAGCGCAGGCATCGCGGCGATGGTGAGCGGGACCTGCCGCAGCGCGATGTCGATGGCCACGAAGGAGCCGGCGAGCAGGATGCTCGCGGTGATTCCGGCAACCCCGACGAGGGTTGAGACCCAGAGCACCGGGAAGACCCAGAGCAGACCGAGGCCGAGCTGCGGCTGGGCAATGCGCAGGAAGCCGATGGCCACGATGTCCAGCAGCGGCAGCACCAGCACCAGGCCCGGAGCGAGCGCAGACCACGGCAACAGGACGGCGAGGCAGCACGCGACGAAGGTGAGAAGGATGCCGCCGTAGAAGAGCACGGAGTTGCTGTCTCCGGGGCCGAAGACCATCAGCGTCGTGAAGACGGCGAGGACGACGGCCCCGAAGAGCAGCTGAGTCAGGGCGATCGAGCGGTCGGGCCTGCCCAGATCGAGCACCGAGATCGCGCCGCGCCATGCCGGGCGCGCGCGCCTGTGCTCGGGCCGAGCCTCCGTCGCGCGCGGTGTCATGGCTAGACCTTATCGCGGCATCAGGCGATGCCACCCCCATCGACCACGAGAGCCGAACCGGTGACGTAGGAGGAGTCGTCGCTGGCGAGCCAGACGACGGCCGCTGCGATCTCGCTTGGCTGGCCCATGCGGCCCAGGGGGCGGTCGGCCGATTCCGCGAGGAAGGCGTTCGCGTCCTGCGAGAGCTGGCGGGCCTCCTCGAGCAGCATGCCGGTGTTGACGTCGCCGGGGTTCACCGAGTTGACCCGGATGCCCTGGGGTCCGTGGTCGATGGCCAGCGCGCGGGTCATGTTGACGACGGCACCCTTCGATGCGCAGTAGGAGATGGCCTGGCCGCCGCCCTTGAGGCCCCAGCCGGAGCCCGTGTTGACGATGGAGCCGCCGCCGTTCTCGGCCATGATCGGCACGACGTGCTTGCACATGAGGAAGATCGACTTGACGTTGACGCCGAAGACCCTGTCCCACTCCTCAGCGGTGGTCTCGACGGCCGTTGTCCTGCGGATGATGCCGGCGTTGTTGAAGACGACGTTGACGCCGCCGAACTCCGCGACGGTCGTGGCGATGATGCGCTGGATGTCGTCCTCGTTGGAGACGTCGGCCGCGATCGCGACGGCGGTGCCGCCCGCTGCCCGGATCTCTTCGACGACGGCCTCTGCGGCATCCGCCCGCAGATCGACGACGGCGACCTGGGCGCCCTCGGCCGCGAAGGCCAGTGCGGTCGCGCGGCCGATTCCGCCTGCACCGCCCGTGACGATGGCTTTCTTGTTTTCGAGACGCATGACTGCTCCTTGGGGTGTTGGTGACGTTGGATGTGGTTCGGGGGTGGTTCGGGGGTGGGTTCAGGGGGTCGCGGATGCCGCCGGCGAGAGCGCTGCGCCATCCAGTGTGCTCTCCTCGGCCAGTGTGCTCTCTTCGGCCAGTGTGCTCTCCGGCGCGCTCACCGGGTACATGCTGGTGCCGCTGACGCCCGTCGTGATGCGGGCGAAGCCGGCCAGGCTGGCATCGACGGCAGCGTCACCGGTGTCGACGAGCAGCGGTCGCCCTCCGAGCTCGACGAGTTTCTGCTCTGGTGCGACGACGATGAGCGGCTGCGCCGGATCGAGTGCGCGCACGACGCGGGCCGAGATCTGCTGATTGCCACGGCCGAGCAGGAAGCCTTGACCGCCGATGATCGTGACGACGGCCTGAGCCTGCCGCCCGCCGATCTCGGCGAGGAGCTGCTGCTCGGTGGCATCCGTCAGCACGAGCTCCCCGTCGAGCAACACGTCGACGCCGAGCGGGGTCGTGGCCAGCCCGAGCTGCCGGCCGAGTTCGGCGACGGTGCTGCCGGGGCCGAGCAGGTAGCGCACCCCTGGGCGCAGCTGGGCGATGACGCCTCGAACGGCGGATGCCGCGGCCGCCGCCTCCGAGCTCGGCGACGGCGTCTTGCGGGCCTGGGTGCGACCGGCCTGGAACGGGACTGGCAGGTAGCCGAAGAGGCGGGGCTCGACACGGCCGTGGCGCAGCTGCTCCTCGACGACGTCGAGCACCTCGCTCTGCCGTACGGGCAAGGCCTCCGCGCCGAGCCACGCGGCGGCCAGCCCGCCGGCCGCGCTCGGGCTCACGGCGAAACACGCCGAGTACATCTTGACGCCGGCGGGGACGCCGAGCGCCGCTACCTGCCCCGGTCCCCCGGTCGCAGCGGAGCCGAGGCCGGTGACGACGTCGCGGGCGGTGCCGTCGCCACCGACGAAGAGGATGAGGTCGGCGCCAGCGCTAGCGATGGCCGCGACAGCGGCCTGGGTGTCTGCGGCCGTCGTCGCTGGTGTCGTGCTGGGCTCGCCGGTCGCCGCGGGGGTGTACACGATGTGGGGCACGAGCCCGGCGGCGCGCACGGCGTGCTCACCGAGGGCCCCGGATGCCGTGAACACCTCGATCCCCGGGTGTGCAGCCGCGACGACGGCCAACGCGGCGTGTGCGCGCTCCCCGGCGCGGGCGGATGCCCCCCGCTGCAGCGCGAGGCGCTGGACGTCCGCCCCGTCGCTGCCCTTCAGCCCGGCGGGTCCACCGAGGCCGGCGACGGGGTTCACGATCAGGCCGAGCCGCACGGCACCACCGCCCGCCCCCGGCACACCGGGTGCTGGGGGTCGGGCGGCAGTGCGATCAGCGGTCATGGGCGGGCTCGGCTCGTTGCGCTCAGACGGCCGCGACGGCATCCGCCGCCACGATGGTCGCTGCGACATCGGCACGCGGGGTCTCCCCGGCGGCACGCGCAGCCGCACGGCCATCGGCGAGCGCCTCGCCGTGCTTGCGCTGGTACGCGCGCCACGTGATCGCCCAGCGGGCCGGGTCCTCGAGGTCGTCGTGGTGGGTGTGGTGCACGGTCTGGTTGTGCGGGGCCGTGCGCACGAGCTCGGCGTTCTCGCGCGCCTCGCTCGCGATCTGGGCCAGGACGGCCGCGTACTCGTCGAGTTCGGCCATCGAGTACGACTCGGTCGGCTCGAGCGTGAACGGCTGCGGCACGACGTAGGGGTGGTGGCTCGTCCAGTAGTGCATGCCGTAGTCGGCTGCGCGGATGCCGATCTCCTCCGAGCTGACGCCGGTCTCCTCGAACAGCTCCTGCCAGGAGTAGCGCACCTGCTCGATGCGGCGGCGGCCGACGGCGTACGGCGCGGAGGCGCCGGGAATCTCCAGCACCTTCTTCAGCAGGTAGTTGTTGTTCAGCACGGCGATCTCGGCGACGGCGCGGAGGCCGTCAGCGCCGAGCGCCATCATCCAGGAGTATGCACGCACGATCGTCGGGATGACGCCGTAGAACGGTGCCACCTTGCCGATCGACTGTGGCAGCTCGGCGTTCAGCGTGAAGCGGACCCCGCCCGGTTCAACCAGGCGGTCGACCAGCGGGCCGGGCAGGAACGGCGTCATCGCCTCGGAGACCGCGCTCGCCCCGCCGCCGGGACCACCGCAGCCGTGCGGGGTGCCGAAGGTCTTGTGCAGGTTGAAGTGGCAGACGTCGAAGCCGGCGTCGCGGGCACGGGTGATGCCGAGGATGCCGTTGGCGTTGGCCTGGTCGTAGCTGGCGAGTGCTCCGACGGAGTGCGCAAGCTCCACCCAGCGCTTGACCTGCGGGTTGAAGATGCCGGTGTCTTCCGGGTTCGTGATCATGATCGCAGCCGTGCGCGGGCCGACCGCGCCGCGGAGCGCCTCGAGGTCGGGGTAGCCATCGGCGTCCGGGTAGAGGGTGACGACCTTGTAGCCGGCCGCCTTGGCCGCCGCCGCGTTCGAGGGGTGGCTGAAGATCGTGGTGATGACCTCGTCGCGCTGCTCCCCCTCGCCGTTGGCCTCGTGGTAGGCCCGGATCATGGCGATGTTGGTCCAGATCGCGGTCGAGCCGCCGCTCGTGTGCAGCGAGACGCGGTGCATGCCGGAGATCTCGGCGAGCATCTGCTCCGTGCGCCAGATGATCTCGAGAATGCCCTGTGCGTCGTCCTCGTTCTGCAGCGGGTGCATGGCGGTGAGGTTCGGCGTGTTGATCAGCCGGTCGTTCACCTTGGGCGCGTACTTCATGGTGCAGGTGCCCTGGCCGATGTCGATGTTGAGGTCGGCGCCGAGGTTCTCCTGCGAGAGGCGCAGGTAGTGCTTGAGCACGCGCATCTGGCCCATCTCGGGCAACGCGGCGGGCTTCTCGCGGCGGAGGCCGGCCGGCAGTTCGGCGAGCACGTCACCGACGGCGGCGCGCACGCCCGGCTCGGTCTGCGACACGAGCACGCCGCGCTCGCCCGGAGCGGTCAGCTCGAAGATGAGCGGCTCGTCCCAGCGGGCCTGGTGGAAGCGGCGCAGCGTGGGCTTGGGGGCGATGGGGAGGCTCATGCGCTCTTCTCCTCGGTGTTTGCGACTGCGGGGTGTGCGACTGCGGGGTGTGCAACCGCGGTGCCTGCGACCGCGGTGTCTGTTGCCGTTTCTGCGAGGGCCCGGACGGCCTCGGCCAGGCGGTCGATGTCGGCCTGCGAGCTGAGCTCGGTCACGCACACGAGCAGCGTGTTCGCGCCGGTCACGACGCCCGGTTCGATGCCCTGGGTGCGGAGCGCATCGACGATGCCCTGCGCGCTGAGGCCGGCGCCGGCCACGTCGATCTCGAACTCGCGCAGGTGCAGCGCGGAGTCGGTGAGGCGGATGCCGGCGATGGCGGCCAGCTGCTGCTGGGCATAGCGGGTGCGGCTGAGCAGCGTCTCACCGAGCTCGGCCATGCCCTGTGGCCCCATCAGCGCCAGGTGCACACCGGCGGCGATGCCCCAGAGCGCCGCTGCGGTGCCGACCCACTCCTTGCCGTCTTCGCGGAGGGCGAAGGAGGTGCGGTCCCATGCGACGTCGCCGAAGCCGTACTCGCCGGGAACGGTGGTCGACTCGAGGCCGAACAGGCGCGACGGCATCTCCATGATGAAACTGGGGTCGTCGTGCACGGCGATGAAGCCGGCGTGTGCGCCGCCGTACCACTGGTGCAGGCCGAGCGACTGGATGTCGCCGCAGACGATGTCTGCGCCCTGGTCGGCCGGCGGGGTGAGCACGCCGTAGCCGACGGGGTCGGTTCCGACCACGAGCACGGCGCCTGCCGCGTGGGCTATGTCGGCGAGGGCACGGATGCCAGACTCGACCGCCCCACGGTAGCTGGGCGTCTCGACCCAGATCGCGGCGACGTCGCCGGCCAGCTCGGCGGAGTTCACCAGCGCGGCGACGGCGACGGCATCCGCCAGCCCGTCGACGGTTGGCACGTGGTGCAGCGCGAGGTTCGAGCTGACGAAGTCGCGGACGCGGCTGAGTTTGTCCGGCAGCACGTCGCTCACGACGATGATGCCGCTGCGGCCGGAGCGGCGGCCGGCCATGCTGAGCGCGGTGGCCGTGGCCTGGAAGCCGTCGTAGGTCGGAACGTTCACCACGTCCATGTTCAGCAGCTCGGCCATGAGCGACTGGTACTGGAACAGCGCCTGGAAACGGCCGTGGTCTTCGTAGGGCTCGCCGGCGTACGCGGTGAGGAACTCGCTGCGGTTGATGACCTCGTCGACGACGGCGGGCACGTAGTGGTTGTACGTGCCTGCGCCGAGGAAGCTGAGGCGCTGCGTGGTCGGGGTGTTGCGACCGAGCAGCCCCTCAACGTGGCGGGTGAGGTCGGCCTCTGCGAGGAACGGCGCCGGCAGGTCGAGCGCGCGGCCGAGGCGGATCTCGGCCGGGACGTCGACGTAGAACTCCTCGATCGACTCGGCGCCGACGGCGGCGAGCATGGCCGCCTTCGTGGCCGGTGCCGTGTTCGGGATGTACGGGTGGACGAACGGTGTTGTCATGGTGGTCCTCAGGCGGTTGCGCTGGTCAGTTGGCTGACGACAGCGTGATGAATGGGGCCTCGTCGAGGCTCGGGTGTGCGATCACCGCTGCGCCGAAGCGGGGCAGCGTCAGCGTGGCGCCGACGGCCTCGCCGGTGAGCAGATCGCGGTTGGCCGTGGCCAGGTCGCCGTGCATCTGGGCGGGAAGCTCGACCGTGATGGTCTCGCGCCCGTGGTTGAGCACGAAGGTGAAGTCGGTCTCGCCGTTGCTGCGGGTGACGACCTCGAGGTCGTTGTGCATCCCGTTCCGGGCGGAGCGGCTGGGCTGCCCGATCTCGCTGAGCGCAGCGCGCAGCACCGCCTCCAGCGCCGCAGACTCGACGACGGCACTGACGTACCAGGCCGCGCCTGTGCCGTGCGCCCTGCGGGTGATCGCGGGGCGGCCGGCCAGCTCGCCGTCGGCGTAGCTGGCGAGCACCTCGGTGCCGGATGCCGCGTCGATCCACTCGCTGAAGATGCTGGTCCGGTAGCTCACGCCGCCGGCGCCGTCGCCGTCGCCGGCCAGCGTGATCGTGCCGTGCTCGGCATCCGGAATGGGCCAGTGCTCGTCGACCTCGACGCCGAGCAGTTCACGCAGCGGGCCGGGGGCGCCGCCGGCGTGCACCTTCTCGGTGGGGTCCACGACGCCGCTGAACGGCCCGACGAGGAGGCGTCCACCGCGTTCGACGAAGGCGGTGAGTGCGTCGGCCTGCGCCTGGTCGACCATGTAGAGATTCGGGACGACGACGAGCTCGTAGCCGTCGAACGGGCCGGTGGCCTTGACGACGTCGACGGTGTGGCCGAGGGCGAAGAGTGCGGCGTTCCAGGCGCGGGCCTGCTCGGCCCACTTCAGGCGCTGCGACGGCAGCGAGTCTGGCGCCGAGCTGCCCCACCAGGAATCCCAGTCGACGACGAGCGCGACCGACGCGCGCACGCGGGTTCCGCGCACCGGCTCGAGGCTCTTCAGCTCCGCACCGAACGCCTTCGTCTCCTGGAAGCTGCGCGAGGCCTCGCCGCGGTGGCCGAGCATCGCCGAGTGGAACTTCTCCGTGCCGAACTTGGCCTGTCGCCACTGGAAGAACATCGCGCCGTCCGAACCGTGGGCGATGGCGTGCAGGCTCATGATCCGCATCTGGCCCGGCGCCTTGGGCACGTTGATGTCGCGCCAACTCACCGCGCTCGGCGCCTGCTCGAGCAGCAGCCATGGCTGCCCGCCCTTGAGGCTGCGCATGAGGCTGTAGTTGAGGGCGGCGCCGACATGAGAGGTGTCGTCGGCCGGGTCTGGGTAGGCGTCATCCGTCACCAGGTCTTCGACGGCGGCGAAGTCCCAGTAGTTCAGGTCGCGCAGCAGGCTCATGAAGTTCGTGGTGACGGCGATGTCGG
The DNA here is from genome assembly GCA_040511515.1 of Microterricola sp. Taxonomy (GTDB): domain Bacteria; phylum Actinomycetota; class Actinomycetes; order Actinomycetales; family Microbacteriaceae; genus Microterricola. The sequence continues at coordinate 6,844 of JBEVGZ010000200.1, read as the reverse complement.
GGGTGACCTCGCGCAGAACGTCGATCTCGAGCTGGAACAGTTCGAGCAGCGCGTCGCTCGAGAAGCGCTCGAAGTCGAGCTGCTGGGTCGGGTTGATCGGGCCGGATGCCGTGCGCGGCGGCTCGATGTGGCTCCACTCGGTGTAGTGCTGGCCCCAGACGGTGGTGCCCCACGCCTCGTTCAGCGCCTCGATGGTGCCGTAACGGGCCTCGAGCCACTGCCGGAAGTGCGCGGCGGAGGCCGGGCACCAGCAGCGGGAGATGTGGTCGCCGTACTCGTTGGAGATGTGCCAGAGGGCGAGGCCCGGGTGGTCGCCGTATCGCTCGGCCATGACGCGGGTCATGCGGGCGACGTTGCTCTTCCACACCGGGGAGCTCGGGCAGTAGGCCTGGCGGGAGCCGAATTCGAGCTGCTGGCCGTCGACGTTGTGCGGCAGCATCTCGGGGTGGGCGCGTACGAGCCAGGCCGGCGGCGTTGCGGTGGCGGTGGCGAGGTCGATGGCGATGCCGGCATCCCAGAGGATGTCGATGACGCGGTCGAGCCAGCCGAAGTCGAACTCGCCCGGCGTGCGCTCCAGCTGCGGCCACGAGAACACGGGGAGGCTGACGATGTTGACGCCGGCCTCTTTCATGAGCCGTGCGTCCTCGATCCAGGTCTCCTCCGACCACTGGTCGGGGTTGTAGTCGCCTCCGTAGGCGAGTGCGCTGAGTTTGATGGCACGGGGGCTGCCGGCTGGCTGCGCGTTCGTCACACCTTCTCCTCTCTGAACCGGTGGGTCGAGCCTGCCGCGCTGTTTCTGGCCGGATTCCGGGCAGATGCTTTACAGCGAGAAATGCAGACTGTATTCTGTATACAGACACAGTATGCCGGATGCCTCGCATGGTCAAGCCCTAAGCTGACAGCGAAGCCATCCCGGCTGAGAGAGGCTTGATATGGCTATCGAACGTCGTACATTGCGAGCGCAGGTTCGCGAAGAACTTCTTGAGCGCATGCGCAACGGCACCGTTCAACCGGGCGAGGGCATCAACGAGGTGCAGCTGGCCGCCGAGCTCGGCGTGAGCCGCACGCCGCTCCGCGAAGCGCTGATCGCGCTCGAGAGCGAGGGCCAGATCGAGAGCGAGAACGGCAAGGGTTTCCGGTTCGTGCCGCTCAGCGCCCGGGAATTCGAGGACCTGGCGCCGATCATGGCCTCGCTCGAGTCGTTGGCCCTGCAGCTCACCGACCCCGATGAACTCCGCACGATCGGTGCGCGGCTCGCCCGCCTCTCGGCCGAGTTCGATCAGGAGATCGTCGAGCACGCCCTCGTCGTGAGCAAGGACGACGAGTGGCACGACATCATGCTCAGCGGCTGCCCGAACCAGCGCCTGATCGACCTCGCCACCTCGGTGCGCCAGGCCTTCCACCGCTACGAGTCGCTGCTCGTGCCGGACGAGGTCATGATCGAGCGCGTCGCTGCCGAGCACGCCGCGATCGCCGAGCACATGGTCAACGGCGACGTCGCCGCGGCATCCGCAGCCCTCACCGCGAACTGGATGAACGGCATGCAGCGCATCCTGAAGAACTCCAGCAGCCCGTACTTCACGGCCTAGCGCCACGACCTCACCCTCACGTCGGCTGAAAGAGCGCCAGCGACCGAAGCCCTGAGCATTGCCGCTCAGGGCTTCAGTCGTTCCTCCTTCAGCCGACGTGCCTGGCGGCGGCTAGCCCTTGACGGCGCCGCCGAGCAGGCCGGAGACGAACTGCTTCTGGAACACCAGGAACAGAATCATCAGCGGCAGCGTGGCCAGCAGCGATCCGAGCATCAGCCCCGAGTAGTCGACGCGGGAGAGCCCGATCATCGTGTTCAGTGCGACCGGCACGGTGTACTTGTCCTGCGTGTTCAGCATGAGCAACGGCCAGATGAACGCGTTCCATTGGCTGATGAAGGTGTAGATGATCAGCGCCGCGATCTGCGGCCTGGCCACCGGCAGCACGATGCGGTAGAAGGTGCGCAGCTCGTTCGCACCGTCGATCCGCGCCGCCTCGATCAGCGTGTCCGGGAAATCGAGGAAGGACTGCCGCATCAGGAAGATGCCGAAGGCGTTCGCCAGGAACGGCAGGATGACGGCCTGGTAGCTGTCGATCCATCCTGCTCCCGCCATCATCTGGAACAGCGGCACCAGCAGCACCTGCATGGGGATCATCATCGTGACGAGCACGACGGCGAGCAGCACGCCGCGCCCGCGGAAGCGGAACTTCGCCAGGCCGTAGCCGGCCATGATGCTGATGATCGCGCTGAACACCGTGTAGATCACGGCGATCACGAAGCTGTTCAGCATCACCTGGCTGAAGTTGATCGACTCCTGCAGCCGCACCAGGTTGTTCCACAGTTCGCCGCCGGGCAGCACGGGCAACGGCGTGACGAACAGGTCCTTCGTCGCGTGGGTCGACGAGATCACCATCCACAGGAACGGCAGGATGCTGAGCACGCTCGCCACGAGGAGAATCAGGTAGACGGGGCTGTGCAGGATGCCGGCGCGCACCCGCAGCGCGAGGCTCTGGCGCCTCTGGAGCAAGTCGCTCATGGCTTCTCTCTCATGGTTTCTCCCGCATGAGGCGGAATTGGATGATGGACACGATCGCCGTGAGCACAACGAGCAGCCAGGCGATCGCGGAGGCGTAGCCGAAGTCGAAGTGCTGGAAGCCGACCTTGTAGAGGTAGAGCACGGGCGTCAGGGTTGCGTCGCTCGGCCCTCCCCCGGTGAGGATGTAGTTCTCGTCGAAGAGCTGCAGGGCCCCGATGGTCGAGGTGATCGTGGTGAAGATCAGCACCGGGCGCAGCTGCGGGATGACGACCTTGGTGAAGATCTGCCAGCGCCCTGCGCCATCGATGCGGGCGGCCTCGTACAGCTCCGCCGGGATGGCCTGCAGGCCGGCCAGGATGATGACCATGTTGTAGCCGGTCCAGCGCCAGGTGATCGCGCCGATGAGGGCGACGCGCGCCCACACCTCGTTGTTGAGCCAGTCGACCGGTGGGATGCCGACGAGGCCGATCATCTGGTTGATGGCGCCGCCGTCGGTGGCGAGCATGACGCGGAACACCACCGCGTAGGCGACGAGCGTCGTGACGGCCGGCAGGAAGGTGAGCAGCCGGAACCCGGAGCTGAATCGCAGCCAGGCCTGGTTGAGCAGGTAGGCGAGGCCCAGGGCGAGCCCGATCATCAGCGGCACCTGGATGATCAGGATGAGGCCGGCGTTGCCGAGGCTCTTCGCGATGAGCGGGTCCTTGAACAGGCGCGCGTACTGCTCGAGCCCGACGAAGGTCGAGACGCCGCCAGAGGTGGCGAAGAAGCTCTGCCACAGCGAGGAGAGCAGCGGGAAGGTGAAGAAGATCGCGAGCAGGGCCGCGGCGGGGAGCGCGAAGAACGCCCCCGGCCGCTGGAGCTTGCGCCCCAGCGACCGGGAGGGTTGCGCTCCGGTGCGGCCGCGCTTCACCGCGGCATCCGGAGTCTGCGTCAGCATTTATTCGGCGATCGTGCGACCGGTGGCGGTGGCGATCTGCTCGGCGGCGTCGTTCAGCACGGTGGCCGGGTCGGCGCCGTTCAGCACTGCGGCGACGACGGCGTTGGCGACGATGTCGCTGGCCTCAGCGTTGTCGGTGGTGAAGGTGATCGGCGGGATGTTCGCCGTCTGCTCTGCGAACAGCTCGTAGACCTTCTGGCCGCCGAAGTACTCCTGCGGCTCGGAGAAGAACTCGGTCTCGAGGGCCGGCAGGTAGGACGGGAACAGGCCCTCGTTGACCATCATGGACGCCTGGTTATCGGTGTCGGCCAGGGCGTAGTCGAGGAAGGCAGCCGCCAGGTTGGGGTTCTTGGCCTGCGTGGGGATCGCGAGACCGGAGCCGCCGCTGTTGGACGTGCGCACGCCGCCGGGAGCGAACGCCGGCAGTTCGGTGACACCGTAGCTGCCGCTGAGCTCCGGAGCATCGCCGAGCAGGGTTCCGATCCACCAGACGGCCTCGGGCGTGACGGCGGAGTCGCCGTCCTTGGCCGAGGTGACGCGGCCGTCCCAGCCCGTGACGTTCTTCAGCAGGCCCTCCTCGTTGATGGTCTGCAGCAGGGTGAGCGCCTCGACGGCCTCGGGCGAGTTGACGGTGATCTCCCCGGCGTCATTGAACAGGCCCTGGCCCTGCTGCTGCAGCAGCATCTGGAAGCCGCCGCCGGTTGCGACATCGAGGGACATCAGCGTGTGGCCGGTCTTCTCCTTGATCGTCTCGCCCGCCGCGACGAGGTCGTCCCAGGTCGCGATGTCGGCCGGGTCGATGCCGGCATCCGCGAAGTAGTCGCTGCGGTAGAAGAGTCCGACGGTGCCGGAATCCCACGGCGCCACCTTGAGCGCGCCGTCCTTGTCGGACTGCGCCGACCACTTGAACGGGTCGAAGTCGTCCTGCTTGTCGCCGAGCACCGGCGTCAGATCGGCGATGCCGGTGGGGAACTCGTTGATGTAGCCGGGGGCGCGGTCCGTCTCGATCGTGACGAGGTCCGGCAGGCCACTGCCGGCCTGGAATCCGACCGAGAGCTTGTCGTAGGCGTTGTCGTATCCGACGTCGACGACGTTGATGGTCGTTCCCGGGTTCGCCTTCTCGAACTCGGCACCGAGTCGGGTGAGTGCTGTGGCCGCGACATCCCACGACCACACGGTGATCTCGCCGGTCGGCTTCGCGGCCGGGTCAAGGGTCACGGGGGCAGACGCACCGCCGCCCATCGTGCAGCCGGAGAGCAGTGCGAGTGCCACAGCGGGCACGAGCAGGGTACGCAGTTTCATGGTGACTTCCTTGTCAGCTGGTTCGGTATTTTGAATACAGTACACCGCATTCAGTTCGGAGGGCAAGGCTCCGGATGACGCGAAAAACGCAGGAGGAGAGCCCCGCCACGGCTGCATGCAGCGTGGCGGAGCTCTCCTCCTGCGTTTGTGTGCGGCTAGGCGCTCAGTTGCACGGCGAGCTCGATGAAGAGCGCGGCCGACCAGCCGAACGCCGTCGTCGCCGTCTCGGCCTTCTCGCCGCTGTAGGGGTTGAAGTACTCGTGCGGGCCGCCGCCGTGCGTGACCAGCGCCACGGTCCGCTCGGCGAGTTCGCGCGCCCGCTCCGGCTGGCCGGAGGCGCGCAGGCCCTCGACGAGCAGCGTGTTGATGTTGATCCAGACCGGTCCGCGCCACATGCGCTCGGGCGAGAAGTCCGGGTCGTCGACGGCGACCGTCGGGACGCCCCACGGGGTGCCGAACAGCCGCTCGTCGTCGAGGGCGGCGAGCAGGCGATCGAGCACCGGCGCCGGCAGTGCCCCGGTGAGCAGCGGCAGCAGGCTGACGACGGCGTAGCTGCCGACGGGCTCTCCCGCGGCGCGGGCCCGGAAGAAGCCGGCATCCTCGTCCCACAGCTCGAGCAGTTTGGCCAGCGTCGCCGCCGACCGCGCGCGATGCGCGTCGGCGACACCGGCATCCGCGACACCGAAGTGCTCGGCGAGGCGGGCCAGCTCGGCATCCTGCAGCACGAGGTAGGCGCCGAGGTCTGGGGCCGTCGTCGGCAGCGGGCCGTCGAAGATCGGGCTGTCGTCGAGCCCGGAGGAGTACGGGTGGCCGTACTCCGGCATCCCGTCGCCGTCGAGGTCGGAGACGGCGAACCACCAGTCCTGCGAGCGGGCGATGGTCGGCAGCAGCGCCTTCGCCCAGTCGTCGTCGCCGGGCGTCGCGTCCATCACCTTGCGCAGCGCCCAGGCCGCGAGCGGCGGCTTGGTCAGTGGAACCGGCGAACCGGGGTCGGCGATGCTCGACCCGGCACGGCGGAGCGTTTCGCGATCGGCCGCGGGCAGATCGTCACTCGTGGCGAGGATCCCCTCCTCGTGGACGACGTCGGGCAACTGCCCGTCCGCGCTCGGGAAGCGGAACGCCAGCTGCAGCTGCTCGCGGGCGAGGTCCGGGTCGCCGTGGCGGAGGCCGACCGCGATGAAGTAGGCGTCCCACTGCCAGAGACCGACGTAGCCGATCTTCGACGGCACGACGGCACGGGCGTTGCCGAGCGCGGGCAACTCGACGATGTTGGCGCCGAGCACCCACCAGCAGAACGCGGTCATCTCCTGCAGGTCCGGTCGTACCCGCGGGGTGTTGGCGAACCAGTCCAGCCAGAGCCGCTCGCTCGCCGCCGCGTGCTCGCGGTGCTGCGCCGCCCCGGCGACGGCGACCGTCGCGCTGCGGTCCGGGGCGATCGCGAGGCCGATGGATGCCGCGGCGCCCCCCAGCGGGATACGCCGCACGGGGGCGGACGCGTCGCCGCGCGGCCCGTGCAGCTCGACGACGACATGGCCATCGTCGGCGCGCCCATCGTCGGCGGTCCCGTCGCCGCGCAGGCCGATGCTCAGCGCGGCCGGGCCGGCGAAGCTGAGCGTCACGACTCCCCCGCCGAACTCGATCAGCTGCGGCTGGATGTCGGTGACGGGCATCGGGGCGCCGGCGGCGTCCACAACCCGGATCTCACGGAACACCTCACAGTCGTCGAGGCGCCGCTCGTACTCGGCCGTGCAGACGCGCACACCCTCGATCGGGGCGGCCGCGTCGACCGCCGCCCGCCGCCCGCCCGCGCCGGCCGCGAAGACCAGCAGGCGCGAGCGCGGCAGCGTGAACGGGGCGCGCACGAGGTCGAGGTGGGCACCAGCCGCACGCGCGAGCGCTGCGGCATCCGTGGTCACGAGCTCTGCCATGCCTAGCGCCCTCCGAGGCCCGAGGCGGCCATGCTGTTGAGGATGCGGCGCTGACCGATGACGAAGGCGACCAGCATCGGGATGGTCGCGATGGCGGATGCCGCCATCACCAG
>JBEVGZ010000199.1:0-7885 GCA_040511515.1 Microterricola sp. | reverse complement strand
GTGAGCAGCGAGAGGTCGACCGTCGTGTCGGCGAGCGCGGCCGGCGGGTTGAAGTAGAGCACCTTCGCGTCACGGTCGAGGTAGTACTCGCCCGGTGCGTCCAGCTCTTCCGGCACGTTGTAGTAGTAGTACCGCTGGTTCGAGCGCACGGTGTAGTGCGAGGCGTTCTTCGTGCTGACCGTGTTGTTCGCGGCATCGATCGAGTCGATGGCGAGGTTGCCGTCGGCCCAGTCCCAGTACCAGTAGCCGTACATCTGGGCGCCGTCGACGCTCGCCCAGCTCTCTGGCCGCTCGTCGGCGAATCCGAAGGTCGCGCCGTCGTCATACACCGGGTCGAGCGGGCGGCTCGTTGCGTTGCCGCCGAGCACCTGCCGCGGGTTTCCGCCGGGGTCGGTGACCGTGCCGACCTTCACGAAGCCGGTATCCGGGTAGCGGGCGAGCGTCATCGGCGCGCCGTTGAAGAAGATCTCGGCCGGCTCCTCGCCGGGCGGCAGGCCGTAACCGGTCTGCAGGATTCCGCCGAGGTCCTCGACTCCGGCGGCCCCGAGGTCGTACTGCATGACGGTCGCGCGCGCGGCCTCGCTGAGGCGGGCGCCCGCGCCATCGGTGCCCGCGGGCGTGAAGTCGTCACCGTCGAGCACGCGGCCACCGTGCAGGCGCACGTCCTCGCCGGGGTATGCGCGGTAGACAATCGGCGAGGCCTCCGTGCCGGAGTCCTGCTTCTGGAGTTCGAACGAGGAGTCCCGTTCGTAGTCACCGCCGCGCAGGGTGACGGTGACGCCGCCGTCCGGCAGGGCATTGCGGGCATTCATCGAACGGATGACGGCCCTGGCCTTCTCGAGCGTGCGGAAGGGTGCGGCCTCGCTTCCGTCCCCGCCGTTCGATCCGGTGGGCGAGACGAAGATCTCGGACGGCGAGCCGACCGGAGCGGCGGATGCCGCTGTGATCGGCGAGAGCACGGCCGCGAAGAGCGCGGCGGCGAGGGTGATCGGGAGGGTTCTTCGGAGTGCAAGTGATCCGGGGACCATACTGGCGATCCTTTCGACTTCATCGGCGAGTGGTGCCGATCAGCGGCGCTGATCGTTAATAGAGTAGCGATTATCGATTGTTACGCAAGGATCTTGTGCCCCACTCGGGGCCCAAGGTTGCCGATGGCGTGCGCGATCTTGACTCTCCGCTGCAGCAGCGTATGCTCGTTAACCGTCGAACATTTGTTCGAATATCGCATCGTGGAGAGAGGCCCGATCATGCTCACCGCCGCCGACACCGTGACGCTCTGGCTCGAAGCCGGCGTACCCGCTCGCATGGTCTGGCGTGGGCAGCGGTGGCGGGTCACCGATCGCCCGACCGAGCTCCTCCGCGAGGTCGACCCACTGCCGCCGATGATCACCCACGCGCCAGTGCTCCGTGTCGGCTGGCGCTTCCAGGCAGCAGATCTGAACGGCGTCAACCGCGTCTTCGACGTCAGCCGGGCGGGCGACGGCTGGGTGATCGAGCACATCTACGAGTAGCGTGCCGCACCCGCCGCAGTAGCGGCCCGGTCAGAGCGGGAGCATGCGATTCTCGACGACGCTCTTCATGACGAGGGTCGAACTCAGTCTCTGCACTCCGGGGAGCGTCGAGATGCGGTCGTCGTAGAGGCGCTGGAACGCGGACAGCTCGGTGGCGATGACGCGGAGCAGGTAGTCGGGGTCGCCGAACAGGCGCTGCGCCTGGAGGATGTTGGGGATGGCAGCGACGGCCGCCTCGAAGGCGTCAAGGGTGTCGCGGTCGGCGGCGCGCATGGTGACGAAGATGAGGGTCTCGAAGCTGAGGCCGAGCGCGTGCGCATCGAGCTGGGCTCGGTAGCCGCTGATGATCCCGTCGCTCTCCAGCGCCCGGAGGCGGCGATGGCACGGTGACAGGCTCAGACCGACGCGGGACGCGAGGTCAGTCAGGCTGAGCCGACCATCGCGCTGCAGCTCGGCAAGAATCATTCTGTCAACGTCATCCATGGCCATAATTTTGCCCTAAATGACCTACTTCTGGGCAAGATTGGGAAGCACATTCTGCGCGAAAACGCCTATCGTTCCACGCGGGGCCCGACAGTCGGGCCAGGGAGGTGCGCTCGTGGAGCCTGGGTCAATCGCGGCATTCTGGCTGCTCTCCCTGCTCTTCGTGGCCACCCCGGGAGCGGACTGGGCGTATGCGATCACCGCCGGCTTGCACGGGCGCGTCGCTCCGGCCGTGATCGGCCTGCTCGCGGGGCATCTCGCAGCGACAGCCATCGTCGCTGCCGGCGTCGGCACCGTCATGGCCGGCCTGCCCGTCGCACTCGCCGTGCTGACCGCCGCGGGGGCGGCGTATCTCCTGTGGCTGGGCATCGGGACGCTCCGGCACCCGGCGGTGCCGACGGCCGACGAGTCGCGGTCATCAGAGTCGCGGTTTCGCTGGGCGGTCAAGGGTGCGGGTGTGAGCGGGCTCAACCCCAAGGTGTTCCTGCTGTTCTTGGCGATCCTGCCGCAGTTCACGACGCCGGATGCCGGCTGGCCACTCTGGGCGCAGATCTCAACGCTCGGGCTCGTGCACGTCGCCAGCTGCGCGGTCGTCTACGCCGGCGTCGGCGTTGGCGCGCGCGTCGTGCTCAGCGCGCGCCCCACGGCGGCCCGCATCGTCACGCGCGTGTCCGGCGTCGCCATGATCGCGATCGGCGCGCTCCTGCTCGGCGAACAGGCCGTGCACCTCGTCACCGCAGCATGATGCCCGCACACGAAGCGTCAGGTACGAAGCATCACGTAGAAGTTAAGGACACAAACAGCATGACCGAGCAACAGCCCGCACCGTACGGTGCCCGAGACGAGCCGCCGCGGCGACGCGTCAGGATCCCGCAGCTGCAGGAGATGAAGCGGCGCGGCCAGAAGTGGGCGATGTTGACGGCCTACGACATGTACACGGCCGCCACCTTCGACGAGGCCGGCATCCCGGTGCTCCTCGTCGGTGATTCAGCCTCGAACAACGTCTTCGGCAACGAGACCTCGCTGCCGGTGACCGTCGACGAGCTGATCCCCCTCGTGCGCGCCGTCACCCGTTCCACCGAGAACGCCCTCGTCATCGCCGACCTGCCCTTCGGTTCCTATCAGGCATCGCCGGAGCAGTGCTTCCACACCGCGGTGCGCTTCATGAAAGAGGGGAACGCCCACGCGGTCAAGCTGGAGGGCGGCGTGGAGATGGCGCCGCAGGTGCAGATGCTGGTGCAGGCCGGCATCCCGGTGATGGCGCACATCGGATTCACGCCGCAGGCCGAGCACCAGCTCGGCGGCTACCGGGTGCAGGGGCGCGGGGCGGACGGCGCCGCGCTGATCGAAGCGGCGCAGACGCTCGAGGCCGCCGGGGCGTTCGCTGTGCTGATCGAGATGGTGCCGGGCGATGTCGCGGCCGAGATCACCCGTTCCGTCGGCATCCCCACCGTCGGCATCGGCGCCGGTGCCGGCTGTGACGCACAGGTGTTGGTGTGGCAGGACATGGCCGGGCTTCGCACGGGGCGCCTCCCCCGTTTCGTGAAGCAGTACGCCGACGTTCGCGGCGTGCTCCGTCAGGCGGCGCGGAACTATGCTGCTGAGGTGGAGTCCGGCAGCTTTCCGGGGCCGGAACACACGTTCTGAGACACACCTTCTGAAACAGATTTCTGAGACGCACGGCGGGCAGGAGAACTACGTGGACACGATCGAGTCGGAGTCTGGCAGCTTTTTCGAGCGGATCGACGAGCACCGCTACCGGCCGACGGCGCACTGCGGCGGCGCCTGGGATCCGGACGAGCTGCACTTCAGCCCACTCGGCGGCTTGATCGTGCACGCCATCGACCGACACCGCGCCGGTCACGCGGATGCCAGCCTGGTGCTGTCCCGCATCAGCTTCGACATCCTCGGGCGGCTCGCCAACGACGTCTGCGAGATCGCCGTCGAGGTGCTCCGCCCCGGCCGCACCATCGAGCTCCTCGAGGCGACGCTCTCGATCGGCGGGCGCCCCGTCATCCGTGCCCGCGCCTGGCTGCTCGCCACGCTGGACACGAGTGCCGTCGCCGGCGGCGACGACGCCCCGCTGCCCTCCCCGGAGCACCTGGACAGCTGGCCTCTGAGCTCGGTCTGGCCGGCGGGCGGGGTCGTCGATTCCGTCGACATCCGGCCGGTCGGCGCCCCGCAGCCCGGCCGCACGGCGGCGTGGATCACCACCGACGTCGAGCTGGTCGCGGGCGAGGCGGTGAGCCCGCTCGCCGGCTACGTCACCCTCGTCGATCTCGCCAACGGCATCGCCACCCGGCAGCCGCCGTCCGAATGGATGTACCCGAACGTCGATCTGACGCTTCACCTGCACCGGCAGCCGGCCGGACGCTGGGTCGGCCTCGACACGACGGTGGTGTTCGGCCCGAGTGGGCAGGGCATCACGAGCTCGGTGCTGCACGATCTCGCCGGGCCGATCGGGCACGCGCATCAGATGCTGACCGTGCGGCCGCTCACGCAGCCCCAACCGTGAACGCGGCTCCGGCGAGCGCCGCACCGCTCGGTGCCCCGCTGCGCGTCGTCCTCGCGCCGGACTCCTTCAAGGGAACGGTCTCCGCGCGCGACGCGGCGCGTGCCCTCGGGGAGGGATGGCGCTCGGTGCGGCCGGATGACGAGGTGCTGTTGTTTCCCATGGCCGACGGCGGGGAAGGCACGCTCGACGCCTTCGAGACCGCGGTGGCCGGCAGTGTCCGCATGCCCGTGACCGTGCAGGGTCCGGACAACCGGCCGGTCTCGGCGTCGTGGCTGCTGCTTCCCGGCTCGGCCGAGAACCCCGGCGGAACGGCGGTGATCGAGCTCGCGAACACGAGCGGAATCACCCTGCTCGACCCACTTCTGCCGCTCGACGCCCACACGTTCGGCTTCGGGCAGGCCATTGCCGCCGCGCTCGACCACGGCGTGCACCGGCTACTGCTCGCCATCGGCGGCAGCGCGTCGAGCGATGGTGGGGTCGGGGCCCTGGCCGCTCTCGGCGCGCAGTTCCTGGATGCCGCCGGCCGCCCCATCCGGCTGGGCAACCGCGGCCTGGGTCAGCTCGCCCGCGTGCGCCTGGATGGCATGCGCGCGGTCCCGGCCGGCGGAGCCCAGATTCTCTCCGATGTCGGCAATCCGCTGCTCGGCCCGAGCGGTGCCGCGGCGGTCTTCGGCCCGCAGAAGGGCGCGAGCCCCGCTCAGGTCGAGGGCATCGAGTCTGGCCTGCGCCGCCTGGCGCGCCTGCTGCCCGGCGGTGCGGAGACCCCCGGCGCCGGCGCCGCGGGAGGCACCGGCTTCGGCCTGCTGCACTGGGGTGCCCTGCTGACGCCCGGCGCCGCAGCGATCGGAGACGCGATGGGCCTCGCGGATGCCGTCGCCGCGGCCGCCGTGGTGATCACCGGCGAGGGACGCTTCGACAGCCAGTCCGCGGCCGGCAAGGTGCCGGCCTACGTGGCGGGGCTCGCCGCCGCCTCCGGGGCGAGCGCCATGCTCGCCGCCGGTGCGATCGCGGCGCCGAGCGACGATTTCGCCGCCGCCGTCTCGCTGAGCGAGCTGGCCGATTCGCCCGCGGCTGCGATGGCCGAGCCGGAGCGCTGGTTGAGCGCAGCGGGCGCACGACTCGCGGGCTCGGTGACGGGCGCACGGTGAGCGGCTCGCTGACGGGGTAGCGTCGACATCACCCGTCGCGGCGTCGCGACGGCCGAGCCGTGGAGAGAGAACCGTGATCCAGCACACCGTGAGCTTCGCCCTGCGTCACCCGGCCGATTCGCCAGAGGAGGAGGCGTTCCTCGCGGATGCCGCCGCGGCCCTCACCGGCATCCCCGGTGTGGAGAACTTCCGCATCTCCGACCAGGTGAGCCCCAAGAGCTCCCACCGCTTCCAGTTCGCGATGGACTTCGCCGACGACGCCGTCTACGCCGCGTACAACGCCCATCCGGCCCACATCGCCTTCGTGCAGACGCGCTGGGTGCCGGAGGTTGAGTCGTTTCAAGAGCTGGACCTCGTTCCGCGCGGCTGAGTCGACCGGCCCGTTCCGGCTACCAGTCGATCAACGAGCGCACCGCCCTCACGGTGCTCGTGCGGCCATGAACTGTTTCTCTCCGTGACGCTTCGCGCGCAAGCCCTCCCAGAATCCAGCGAACGGGGTTAGCGTGAATGCCATGCCCCGCCAGCCGGCGAGGCAGTGAGCGCACAAGGAGCAACCATGAGTTCGCCAGGCAATGAGTTCACCGACAAGGCTGAGGCGGTCAGCCACAAGGCCGAAGCGGTTGCCGACAAAGCCTCCGACAAGCTGTCCGACATCGTCGATGACGCATCACACAAGGCGGAGAAGGTCGCCGATGCCGTCTCGAGTGCGACAGATGATGCCGTCAAGCAGGTCAAGAAGACCCTCTCGGATGTCGGAGCCCGCGGCAATGAGGTCTTCGACGATCCGGCCGGCTTCCTGCGCAGGCAGCTGCGTGATCGTCCAGGCGTCGTCGTCGCGGTTGCCGCCCTGCTGGCCTTCGCCCTCGGCGTCTCCGCCGGCAAGAACTCGAGGGGTTGACGCCGGCCATCCTGACGCGGCGGCGCCGTTCAGCGGCGTCGCCGTTCAGCTCGGGAGCGGCGTGCCTGGCAGGAGCACAGAGAACACCGCTCCCGCCTTGCTCGAGGTGACGGTGATCGTGCCGCCGTGCGCCTCGACAATCGAGTGCACGATCGCCAGGCCCAGGCCGGTTCCCCCCGACTCACGGTTCCTGGCCGTGTCGGCGCGCACGAAGCGCTCGAACAATACGGGAACGAGGGCGTCGTCGATGCCGGGGCCGGTGTCGGAGACGGTCAGCGTCACGCTGTCGCCGTGCGCGCCGTCGGTGCCGATCCGCGCGGAGACCGTCGTGCCCAGCGGCGTGTGCAGCGCGGCGTTCGAGAGCAGGTTGACGACGAGTTGATGCAAGCGTTCACGGTCGCCGCGCACCATGACGGGCTCATCGGGCACCTCACTCCCCCAGTCGTGATCCGGGCTGCTCGCCCGCGCGTCGCTGACGGCCGTGTCGACCAGCTCGGCGAGATCGATCTCCTCGAGCTGCAGGTCGTGCCCCTCGTCGAGGCGGGCGAGCAGCAGAAGCTCGCTCACGAGCGAGCTCATCCGCTTCGCCTCGGACTCGATGCGTGCCAGTGCGTATTCCGTGGTCTCGGGCAGCACGTCACTCTCCTGCCGGGTGAGTTCGGCGTAGCCCTGGATGACGGCGAGTGGCGTGCGGAGCTCGTGGCTGGCGTCGGTCACGAACTGGCGCATGCGCCGGTCGGCCGCAGAGCGCGCGGCCAGCGCGGAGTCCACGTGTTCGAGCAACCGGTTCATTGCCTCCCCCAGCTTGCCGATGTCGGTGCTGGGGTCGGCGTCCACGCTGTCCACGCGCACCGCGATGCCGCTGTCGCCGGAGTCGAGCGGCGTCTGGATCACCGTCTCGGCGACATCGACGACGCGGTCCATCGAACGGAAGAGAAGCTTGGCGAGGATGGCCGCGCCGATGACGGCCACGGCGAGCGCGAGTAGAGCGACGATCATGTTCACCCGCGCCTGATGGGCCTCGGCTTCGTCTGTGATCGCGAGTGGCAGCGCGGTGACGAGGTATTCGCCCTCACCTTTCGGCTCCACATCAACCCGATAATGGCCGAGCCCGGGCATGTCTCGCTCGCTCGTCCCCGCCCCGGCCGCCGCGGCATCCACCACAGCCTGTTCGGCCGCGGCAGACAGCGTCGCGCTGTCGCCGTCTGAGAAACGGGCGGCGTCGACGACCTCGCCGCCCTGCACGATCGCGATCACGGTGCCGGTTGATTGGCCGGAGAAATCGGTGAGGGGCTTGGCGAAGCCCTTGGCCTGCTCCTCTGCCGTCTCC
>JBEVGZ010000198.1:0-2969 GCA_040511515.1 Microterricola sp. | reverse complement strand
TCGGCGATCGAACGGAACGCCGCGAAGTCGAGCTGACGCGGGTACGCGGACCAGCCGCCGATGATCACGTCGGGCCGCTGCTCGAGCGCCTTGTCGCGCACGACGTCCATGTCGACGAGGAAGGTCTCGGGGTCCACGCCGTACGCGCCGACCTGGTAGAGCTTGCCCGAGAAGTTGATCTTCATGCCGTGCGTGAGGTGGCCACCGTGGGCAAGCTCCAGGCCGAGGATGGTGTCACCGGGGGTGGCGATGGCGCTCAGCACGGCGGCGTTGGCCGTCGCACCCGAGTGCGGCTGCACGTTGGCGTACTCGGCGCCGAACAGGCTCTTGGCGCGCGAGATCGCGAGCGACTCGGCGATGTCGACGTACTCGCAGCCGCCGTAGTACCGACGGCCGGGGTAGCCCTCGGCGTACTTGTTGGTGAGAACCGAACCCTGCGACTGCAGAACCGAGACGGGAACGAAGTTCTCGCTCGCGATCATCTCGAGGTAGTCGCGCTGGCGGCCGAGCTCCTGCTCGAGGACGGCGGCGATCTCGGGGTCAACGACCTCGAGGGGCTGGTTGAACGTAGACGGTACAGACACTGGCAACTCCTTGAGAGGGGTACCGGTTCAGGGTCCTGAACACGGTGAACGAGCGGATGCTTGTATCTCGCTGTACGCATGGCAAAGCGAGTCGTCGTGGCCCAGGCGTGCGGCCACTAACCGTGTCAGTCGCTCCCCGATGGTGAACCATCCGAACGCCAGTTGCGACCCGTTCAGCCTAGTCGCTCGCCCGGTCGGCCGAAACCCTGTGACCGCGCTCTGCTCACTTGCGCGGTAGTAAGGAACCCTGCCAGACTCGCGGGATGTCCAGCATCACGCTCGTCCCAGCACCCGTCTCGCTCACCGAGCGTGGCGGCGACCCGTTCCGCCTCGACGCCGCCGCCGCGGTGCACGCGCCGGGAGCGGCCGCGGAGGTCGGCGAGTACCTGGCCGGGCTGCTGCGAACGCGCACGGGGTTCGCGCTGCCGGTCGCCGGTTCGGACGGGGGCACGGATGCCGCCGGCATCCACCTGACGATCGATCCGGGCTCGGCCGCTCCGGACGGGTACACCCTGCTGAGCGGTGCCGAGGGCATCACGATCACCGCGGCGAGCGCCGCCGGCCTCTTCCACGGCGTCCAGACGCTGCGCCAGCTCTTCCCCGCAGAGATCGAGGCCCCGCTCGACGGCGCCGACACCGGCGTCGCCGGCGTGGACTGGACCGTGCCGGCCGCGCTCATCAGCGATGCGCCCCGCTTCGCCTACCGCGGCGCGATGCTCGACGTCGCCCGCAACGTCTTCTCCGTCGCCGACGTGATGCGCTACATCGACGCGATCGCGCTGCTGAAGCTCAACCACCTGCACCTGCACCTCAGCGATGACCAGGGCTGGCGCCTGCAGATCGACAGCTGGCCGCGCCTGACCGAGATCGGCGGCTCCACCTCGGTGCTCGGCGGCGGCGGCTTCTTCACGAAGGCCGACTACGCCGAGATCGTCGCGTACGCGGCCGGCCGTTTCGTCACGATCGTTCCCGAGATCGATCTGCCCGGGCACACGAACGCCGCGCTCGCCAGCTATGCGGAGCTCAACATCGGCGGGGTCGCCACCTCGACGTACCGGGGCACGGAGGTGGGCATCAGCACCGTCGACACCACCGCCGAAGCCACGTGGCGCTTCGTCGATGACGTTGTGCGCGAGCTGGCGGAGATGACGCCGGGCCCGTACCTGCACCTCGGCGGCGACGAGTCCCTCACCCTCAGCGCTGAGGACTTCTCGCGCTTCGTCGCCCGCGCCAGCCGCGTCGGCGCGGCCAGCGGCAAGACAGTGATCGGGTGGCACGAGATGGGCCAGTCCGGCGAGCTGGCGCCCGGCACCGTCGGGCAGTACTGGGACTACCTCGTGCCGCGGGCCGATGCGGCCGCACACACGCTGAGCTTCGTCGAACAGGGTGGCAGCGTCATCCTCTCCCCCGCCGACGTCAGCTACCTCGACATCCACTACCCGGACAGCGACCGCCTCGGGCAGGACTGGGCCGACGGCCCAACCTCCGTCGAGCAGGCGTACTCGTGGGATCCGTCCGCGATCGTGCCCGGACTGCCGGAGGAGTCCGTGCTCGGCGTCGAGGCCGCAATCTGGACCGAGACCATGCGGGGCATGGGCGACGTCGAGTTCATGGCGTTCCCGCGCATCGTCGCGGTCGCCGAGATCGCCTGGTCGCCCGCCCCTGCGGGCACGCCGACTGCCGCCCCGGATGCCGCAGAGCGCAGCTTCGCGGAGTTCTCGCCCCGCCTGACGGCGTTCGCGAAGCGGCTCGACGCCCTCGGCATCCGCTACCACCGCACCGCGGAGCTCGCCTGGCGCTAGCCCCGCCCGCCCGCGCTCCCACCCGCCCGCCGCGCCGGGAGGCTTTCAGCTCGAAGGGAGGCCACTTCCCCGCATTGCGGCCTCCCTTCGCGCCTTTCACCTCCCCCGGCGCGGTGGCCCTCCGCGCCGTTCACACGGCCCGCTCGCTACTCCCCTGCACAGTTGCTGCCTGGATGGAACTTATCCACAGCTCGGAGCATCCCTCTGTTCCCGATGGATGCCGCGCGCGACGCTGGGTGCATGAATCTCGTCAGCTGGCTCAACGCGCAATCCGGGATTGCCCATTCCGCCGATGCCGCGCGTGCGGGCTTCACGCGGTACGGCGTCGAAGCCGCTGTGAAAGCCGGGGCCGTTGAACGCATCCGGCGCCGTTGGCTCGCCACCGAGCTCGTGCCCGATGACCTGCGTCTCGCCGCCTCGCACGGGGCACGACTGACCTGTCTCAGCGTCGCCTCGCGCCACTCGCTCTGGCACCTGCCGGATGGTCGGACGCATCTCGCGGTACCTCCGAACGCCGGGCATTTCGAGGTCGGCGATCACCGTGCGCACTGGGGCGGCGGCCCCGTGCGCACACCGCGCTATG
>JBEVGZ010000197.1:0-10205 GCA_040511515.1 Microterricola sp. | reverse complement strand
TGGCGGCGCCGTCGAGGGAGACCCGGCCCTGCACCAGCGTGCCGAGCATCGTGAAGAAGCGGCGGCCGGGGCTGGCGATCGGGCTGCTGTACGTGCCGTCCTCCGCGACGTCGCCGTAGCGGTTGAGCAGGTTGACCCGCGGGACGCGCACGTTGCTGAAGTGCAAGCGGCCGTTGTCGATGCCGTTCAGGCCACCCTTGAGGCCGTCATCCTCGCCGCCGACGCCGGGCAGGAACTCACCGTTCTCATCGCGGATCGGCACGTAGAGCGCGTGGACACCGTGGTTGACGCCCTTGGTGATGAGCTGGGCGAAGACCGTGGCTGCGGTGCCGTGCACGGCGGCATTGCCGAGGAATTCCTTCCAGGCCGCGCGGAACGGGGTGTTGATGACGAACTCCTGCGTCGCCTCGTCGTACGTCGCGGTGGTCGCAACGCTCGCAACGTCGGAGCCGTGGCCGATCTCGGTCATGGCGAAGGCGCCGGGCACGTCGAGGTTCATGGCGCCGGGCAGGAAGGCCTCGTGGTGGTACTCGGTGCCGAGGTGCAGGATCGCGGCGGCGAAGAGTCCCCACTGCACGCCGGACTTGATCTGCAGGCTCGGGTCGGCCGAGACGAGCTCCTCGAACCCGGCGATGTTGCCGCCGTGGTCGTCCTGTCCGCCCTGGGCCGACGGGAAGGCGCGCAGCACCTGACCGTTCTCGACGAGCAGCTTGAGCTGCCCGAATACGCGCTCGCGGTGCTCTTCCTTGCTCTGACCCTCGATGCGCTGCATCTCCGGCCGCCCTGCCAGCGTCCGTGAGGCGAGGCGAGCGTCGGCCCAGGTGCCGAGCAGCTGCCGCCCGAGCGCCTCGGTGTCGATGCGCAGTGCGCTGGAATCTGCAATCGATTCGATCGGCACGACTGCGCCGTCTGTCGTGGTGGCGTCGGTCGTGGTGCGAGCGGTGTCAACCATCGTTGGTCCTCATTCTTCGCTGTGAAACAGGTCTGACTTCACGCTACGAGCACGAGGCATGGCAGTGAAATGCTGCGTCAACGGCCTACAAAGAACCCCGGGGCGGATGCCGCGGCACTGTGGTAATCCCACAAGAGCCGCCCGCACCATCCGGAGGTCATCGACAAGAGCAGCTCCGGGAACACGCTTGCGTCAGGGAGGGCACTGAGCGCCACGACGGCGCTGCGCCGCCACACCGGACGGCGTGGCGGCGCAGCGATCCCTGTGGTCAGGGCCAGTCAGGCGCCGGTCAGGGGCTGGTCAGGGGCTGGAAGTACGCGCTGGCGGATCGCGTCCAGAGCAGGATCAGCACGATCACGGCGATGATCACGCCGACGAGTTCGGTGGAGATCAGCGTCGGGGCGGCGATGGACGTGAAGATGCCGGCCGTGATGGAGAGCACCTGCACGACTGTGACGATCAGGCGCGCGATGTTCCGGCCTCGCAGCAGGCCGTTCGCCACCGCCACGACGATGACACCGAACAGGATTCCGACGATGGCCGTGGTGAGGAGCCCGGCCGAGCCGCCGAAGGCATCCTGCATGTCCGAGTCGTTCTGCATGAAGAGCAGGAGGACCCCGCCGACGATGTCGAGTGCGCCCGAGATCCAGGCGAGCACCGCGACGAGGGTGACCCCGCCCGGGCGACGATTCAAGGATGTGCTGTTCATGCGCTGCTCCCTCACCCACTCCGCGCGGGTGGCTCCCGCTGCGCTCAGCGTAGTGGTGACGCGCCTCGGAGCAACAGAGGCCGGCCGACGACATGCGCACGTGGGGCGCCGCGGATGGGGGACGCTGTTCGCTACGCTCAAGCTCGTGAGTGCGCGACTGGCGCACCGCGCACAGAGAGTGGATCCGTGAAGATACTGTTTGCCAGCCTCCGTTCCATCGCCGCGGCCGCGATCGTGGTCGCTATCGTCGCGCAGTTCATGCGCACAGCCGCGGGCACCGAGGTCAACCCCTTCAACTTCTTCGGCTACTTCACGATCCAGGGCAACATCATCGCCGCCGTCGCGTTCGCCCTGTCGGCGATCTTCATCTTCGGCAAGCGCGCGCAGCCGGCGTGGCTCTCGTACGTGCGGGCACTGGCGACCGTGGTGATGGCGATCGTCGGCATCGTCTACAACACGCTGCTCGCCGACGCCGGGCTCGATGGCTCGTTCAACGTGCAGTGGTCCAACGACATCCTGCACATCTGGATCCCGATCTATGCCGTCGCCGACTGGGTGCTCTTCGGCGATCGGATCAAGTTGCCGTTCGCGCGGCTCTGGGTGATGCTGATCTACCCCGTCATCTGGCTCGTCGTCATCCTGATGCGCGGCGCGAGCGACGGCTGGGTGCCGTACCCGTTCCTCGACCCGGCCAGCGGCTACGACTCGGTTGCGGTGTACGCCCTGATCATCTCGGCGATCACGATCCTCTTCGGCTACGGCGCCTACGCGGTGACCAGGGTCAGGATCCTCAAGCCGTAGGCACCGGTTTCGACGGGCTCAATCAACGGGGTTTCGGCAGGCTCATCGCCCGAGCGCATGGCATCATCGATGGCATGACAACCGCGTTGCGCCCCATGCCAGCCGACCGCCTCTCGAGCTGGATCGTCTCCTCGAACGAGGCGTACCGCCTCTCGCGCATCGCCGCAGGGGAGGCGCCGGAGCTGGCCGCCAAGCGCGCCGCGGATTCGAGCGCCCAGTTCTTCCCCGACGGCGTCCCGCTGCCGTTGCACCAGGTGTTCGACGTCGTGGACGCAGAGCAGGGCGGCGACACGGTCGTCGGGTACCTCTGGATCGGCCCGCAGAACGGCAGCGAGACCGAGTGGTGGGTGTGGGACGTCGAGATCGACGAGGCGCACCGGCGGAAGGGCCACGCCCGGCAGGCGCTGCTGCTCGGCGAGGCGGAGGCCCGTGCGCTCGGGGCCGCGTCGATCGGCCTCAACGTCTTCGGTTTCAATTCCGGGGCGCAGGCACTCTACGAATCACTCGGCTACGGCATCGCAGCGGTGAACATGAGCAAGAAGCTCGACTGACGCCTCACTGCCCGTGCGTGGTGAGGTCGTATGCCCACACATTTGAGCGGATCGCTGTGCCCTTCGGGTACTCGAAGTCTTCCTCGCCGCGCAAGGTGAACCCCGCCGCACGGCAGAGCGCGTTCGACGCGGCGTTGTCGGTGCGCGGAAAGGCGAGCAGCCAGCGGCGGTCACCCTGCCGCGCGGCATCCGCGACACAGGCGGCCAGCGCCAGCGTGGCGAGCCCACGGCCCTGGTACGCGGTCGCGATGCTCCACCCCGTCTCGTAGACGTCGTCGCCCTGCCAGCTCTTCTTCCAGTAGCCGATCGAGCCGACCGGCTCGGCCTCGCGCGAGGACTCGACGGCGAACATGCGTGCTTCGCCCTCCCGCCAGAGGCGGAGGAAGCGGGCGTGCCGGTTCGACAACGCCTCGTCGGATTCCGGGCCGCCGAGGAAGCGCGTCATCTCGGGGGTGTTGCTTCGCTCCAGAATCGCGAGATCCCCGTCGGCCCATGGCCGGAGTGTGACCGTCTCGTGCATGCTCCGAGGCTACGGCTCGGCGCCGACACGGGCAACGGGCGCACTACTGCTCAGCGGCTCCGCGGCTCAGCGGCTCAGCGGCTCAGCCGAAGGCGGTGACCACCGTGACGAGGGCTTCGCCGTAGGAATCCAGCTTCTTCGCGCCGATGCCGCTGATGCCGTCGAGCTCGGCGAGCGAGCGCGGCTTGGCTGCAGCCACGGCGCGCAGCGTCGCGTCTCCGAACACGATGTAGGCGGGCACCTCGAGTTCCTTCGCTGTCGCCCCGCGCCAGGCGCGCAGCGCCTCGAACAGCTCGACATCGGCCGGACTCAGATCGGCGAGTGCGGCCGTCTGCTTGCTCGAGCGGCTGCTGCGGGATGCGGTGCGCTCCGGCTCCTGGCGCAACGACACCATGCGGGCTCCCGAGAGCACCTCGCCGCCGGCATCCGTCATCGCCAGGGTGCCGTAGTCGCCGGTGGAGGCGATGAGGCCCTGCGCGAGCAGCTGGCGCACGACGCCGCGCCACTGCTGGTCGCCGAGGTCGCCCCCGATGCCCCAGGTGGCGAGCGTCTCGTGGTTGTGCTGCGTGGTGCGCGGCGTCTGCTTGCCGCGGAGGATGTCGATGATCTGGCCGGCGCCGAAGCTCTGGTTGCGCTCGCGGCGCAGCCGGACGACCGTCGAGAGCAGCTTCTGGGCCGGCACCGTGCCGTCCCACGAGGCCGGCGGGGCCAGGCAGGTGTCGCAGTTGCCGCACGGCCGGCTGGACTGGCCGAAGTAGCTGAGCAGGTTGACCCGGCGACACTCCACCGTCTCGCAGAGCGCGAGCATGGCGTCGAGGTGGGCCGACATGCGGCGGCGGTGCGCGATGTCACCCGGCGACTGGTCGATCATGCGGCGCTGCTGCACCACGTCCTGCAGGCCGTAGGCAAGCCAGGCGGTCGAGGCGTCGCCGTCGCGACCGGCACGACCGGTCTCCTGGTAGTAGCCCTCGACGGACTTCGGCAGGTCGATGTGGGCAACGAAGCGCACATCGGGCTTGTCGATGCCCATCCCGAATGCGATCGTCGCGACCACGATCACGCCGTCCTCGCGGAGGAAGCGAGACTGGGTGCGGGCGCGCAGACCGGCGTCGAGGCCGGCGTGGTACGGCAGCGCGTTCAGGCCGTTCGCCTGGAGGAACGCAGCCGTCTTCTCGGTGGTCGCACGGGAGAGCGCGTAGACGATTCCGGCGTCGCCGGCGTGCTCGGTGCGGATGAAGTCGAGCAGCTGCTTGCGCACCTCGTTCTTCTCCACGATGCGGTACTGGATGTTCGGCCGGTCGAAGCTGGAGACGAAGTGCTCCGCCCGCTCGAGGTGCAGCCTGGAGGTGATCTCCTTGTGCGTCGCATCGGTCGCCGTGGCGGTGAGCGCGATGCGCGGCACGTCCGGCCAGCGTTCCGCCAGCTCGCCGAGCGCGAGGTAGTCGGGCCGGAAGTCGTGCCCCCACTGGGACACACAGTGCGCCTCGTCGATCGCGAAGAGCGCGATGTGGCCGCGCGCGAGGAACTGCTTCGCCTGCTCCGTGCCGAGGCGCTCCGGCGCGATGTAAAGCAGATCGAGTTCGCCGCCGAGGTAGGCACGCTCGACGGCCGCCCGCGTGCCGGGGTCCTGGGTGGAGTTGAGGTAGGCGGCGCGCACGCCGACGGCGTTCAGCGCATCGACCTGGTCCTGCATCAGCGCGATCAGCGGGGAGACGACGATGCCGGTTCCCTCGCGCAGCAGCGCGGGAATCTGGTAGCAGAGGCTCTTGCCGCCACCGGTCGGCATGAGCACGACGGCGTCGCCGCCGCCGGACACCTGCTCGATGATGGCGGCCTGCTCCCCGCGGAAGGCGTCGTAGCCGAAGACGGTGTGCAGCGCCTCGGCGGCGCTCGCGAACTTGGCGGAGGCCGGACGCTTGATGTCGACAGGCTCACTCAGCGGGGGGCGCGGCCCACCCATCTGGGGGCGCTGCCCACTCCCGTTGGGTGAGCTGGTCGAAACCCCGGCGCCAAACGGCGCGGCGGAGGCGAAGTACGGGTCCTCCGGCGGGGCCCAGTCGTCCTCTGGCGGCGGCGGGAAATCCTCGCCGTCCCAGACAGGTTCTGCCCAGGCCGGCTCCGCGTAATCAGTCACCCGTCGAGTGTAACCGGGGCGTCTGACAGGCTCCGCCCGCTACCCGAAGGTGAAGGAGAACGCCTGCACGCCCGGCGGAAGGGTGACCGTGAGCGTTCCGGCTGCCGCGGCATCCGTGCTCAGCAGCTCGTAGGAGCGCGGCACCCCACTCACCTCGAGACTCGTCGGCTCGCCGTTGATGTCCACCGTCACCGTCCCGCTGCCGGCGAGCACCATCCGTACCTCCGCGGCCGTGTAGTTCAGCCGGATCTCGCCGCCGTCGGATCCCGGTGCCGCCTCGATCGACTGGGTGCCGAGCTCCCACTGGCCGCCGAGCGCGAAGCTGTCGTCCGGCTGCTGCGTCGGCAGCCGGAAGCTGCCCGTCGCGGCCGAGTACTTCTCCGCCCCGGCGAAGTTCACCTGCTTCGTGGTGCCGAGATAGCTCTCCGGCGTCGTCGCGCCACCGGGAGGCGTCGCATCCGTCACGTCCGTCGGCTCGGGGAGCCTGACCGTCGGGTCGGCGGCGGTGAGCAGCTCCCTGATGAGCTTCTCCGTGTCGGCGTATCCGCCCTCGCCGAAGCGGATGTGGCGCACGACGCCGTCCGCATCGATCAGGTAGTGCGCCGGCCAGTAGCGGTTGCGGTAGTTGGTCCAGGTGGCGAGGCTGTTGTCGAGCGCGACCGGGTACTCGATGCCGAAGGCCTGGGCGCCCGCCCGCACGTTGCGGGGCTCCTTCTCGAAGGCGTACTCGGGCGAGTGCACCCCGATCACGGTGAGGCCGGCATCCCGGTAGGCCTTGTCCCAGGCGACGACATGTGGAACCGCGCGCTGGCAGTTGATGCAGGAGTACGCCCAGAAGTCGACGAGCACGACCTGGCCACGCAGCTCGTCGAGCGCGATCGGGGCGTTGCCCGGCGTGTTGAACCACTCGTGGATGCCCCGGATGTCGGGCGCGACCCCGCAGCTCTGCAGCTCGGCTGCCCCGTTCGTGCACTGGTCGAGGTCTTTGTTCTGTTCGTTGACGAGGCCGCCGAGGTCGAGCGCCTCGTTGATCTGCTCCGAGTTGCCGAACTGGTCCTGGAGCGCGCTCGTGTAGTCGGGGACGAGGCGTTGCAGCAGCTGCGGCACGTTGAAGACGAGCCCGGCCGCGAGGGCGATCATGACGACGCCGCCGGTGATGCGGATGCCGCGCTGGTGCGTGCGGAAGGTGCGCACCCGCTCGGCGACCCGGCGCCCGGCGAGGGCGAAGATCAGCAGCGGCAGCGCGGCGCCGATGGCGAAGCTCGCCGTCAGCACGACGGTCTCGACGCCGATCCGGCCGGTGGATCCCGCCACCGTGATCGCGGCGAGCACCGGCCCGGCGCAGGGCACGTAGACGGCGCCGAGGGCGATGCCGAGCACGAAGCCGCCGCGCTCGGTGCCGACATCCTTCTTCGGGATCCACGCGAAGGGCTTTTCGAGGATCGCCTCGAAGCGGGGAACGATCAGTCCGATGCCGATCAACACCAGCACCACGATTCCGGCCCAGCGCAGCACGTCTTGGGGCAGCCCGAGCACCGCCAGCAGCAGCGAGCCGATCAGTGTGAAGACACTGAAGCTGACGACGAGGCCGAGGATGACGAGATAGGGGCGCCAGCGCGATGGCTCAGGCTGGAGCCCGACGGCGCCGCCGGAGCCCTGCGTGCGCGCACTCTGCACTCCCCCGGACAGGAAGATGACGGGCAGAACGGGCAGGATGCACGGCGAGATGCCGGTGATGAGGCCTCCGGCGAAGCCGATGAGAGCGAGTGTGAGCACGATGTCCTCTCGATGCGATTGCCACTGGTTCGGTGCGGAGCCCCATCGGGATTGGTGGCCATTGCGAAGCAGTTTCGGAATTGACCAATCCGATCCGCGGATGCCGCCGAATGCCCTGTTGAGCCCTCACAGCGCGTGGGCCACGGCATCCAGCCGATCAATCGAAGGAGAACTTCCATGCGTCACTTCACCCGCACCACGCTCACCACTTTCGGCGTCGTCGCCATCG
Source organism: Microterricola sp. (assembly GCA_040511515.1). Classification (GTDB taxonomy): domain Bacteria; phylum Actinomycetota; class Actinomycetes; order Actinomycetales; family Microbacteriaceae; genus Microterricola. The sequence continues at coordinate 2,533 of JBEVGZ010000197.1, read as the reverse complement.
CCGCCCTCGCTCTGAGCGGTTGTTCGATGGACACCGGCTCCGCCGCCGGCGACTCCAGCTCGAGTTCGGCCGAGGAGTCGGCGCCCAGCACGACCCCAGAGGCGATGACGGCAGACCCGGCCGCCGACCTCGTCGGCCCCGGCTGCGCCGCCTACGCAGACGCCGTGCCGTCCGGTGCCGGATCAATCGTGGGCATGTCGGCCGACCCCGTCGCCGTTGCCGCGTCGAACAACCCGCTCCTGAAGACCCTCGTCGCAGCGGTCTCCGGGCAGCTGAACCCCGACGTCAACCTCGTGGACACGCTGAACGGCTCGGAGTTCACCGTCTTCGCCCCCGTTGACGAGGCCTTCGCGGCGATCGACCCCGCCACGATCGAGACGCTCAAGACCGACCCGGCCATGCTCAGCTCGATCCTGACCTACCACGTGGTGCCCGGACAGATCGCGCCTGACGCGATCGTCGGCACGCAGACCACCGTGCAGGGCGGGACCGTCGAGGTCACCGGCAGCGGCGACGAGCTCATGGTCAACGGCGCCAACGTCATCTGCGGTGGCGTGCACACGGCCAACGCCACGGTGTACCTGATCGATGACGTGCTGCTTCCGAGCAGCTGAGCGTGCCCGGCCGCCCGAACGGCCGAGCGCGGAACGAGAAACGGCTCGGGTTCTGCTGAACCCGAGCCGTTTCTGTGCGCCCACGCGGGCGGGATCTGACTACTGGCGCCTGCGCAACACGAGCACCGTCACGAGAACGGCGATCAGGGCGGCGCCGAGGGCGCCTCCGATCCAGAGCAGGTTGCTGAGCTCGGTGGCCGGAGCCGCCTCGCCCTCCGTCCCGGTGTCCGAACCGGACTCCGACCCGTCACCCGTCTGACCGCTGGCGGCCGCGCACGGGGGCTCGACCGTTCCCTCGGCCAGCTGCACGCCGGCATCCGGGGCCCACTCGAACTCGTACGACTCCGAGATCACGTGCGAGTCGACCGAGATGGCCCGCCAGGTCACCGTGTAGATTCCCGGCTCGCCGAGCTGCGCGTCGAGCGCCAGGGTGGGCCCCGTCACGACGCCGCAGTTCTCGCCGTAGTAGCGCGGGGCGGATGCCGGCCCGCTCACGACCATGGCGTTACCGGTCTCGGCGTCGAGGATGGCGTCACTGGTCGTCACCGAGAAGGTCCCCGGCTGTTCGGTCACGACGGCGTCGGCGGCTGGAACCGTGTCGATCACCTGGTTGTGTGCGGACGCCGGTGCCGCCGCCCCGAACACGGCGGTGCCGAGCACGAGCGCGGCGATGGCCGCACCGCACGCGGCGCGCTGCCGCAGACCGCGGCCTGAGGGCATCCGGTTTCGCGTCATGACGGCAGCCTACTTCGCAGCCTTGTCGCCGGCAGCCGGGTCGGTTCCTGCTGCGCCGGCAGTGGCCTTGGCCGCGGAGGATCGGCGGGTGACGACGGCCAGCGTGACACCGATGGCGCCGACGATGAGGCCACCGACGCCGAGGATGCGGGCGACCATGTCGGAGCTCGGGGCCTCGGGCGAGACCGCGGTCTCCTCGCCGCTCTCGGCGGCGGCGTCATCCGTCACGGCGTCAGAGTGCCCGCCGTGTCCGTCGCCGTCTGCGCTGGCCTCGGTCAGCACGATGAAGGGCGCCGGCGACTCCGGCTCGTCCTCACCGGCGACGCTCGTCTCACTCCAGTTGGTCTCGCCGACGGCGCAGCTCTGCAGCACCGGGAATTCGAGGGTCTCGCCGACTGCGTCATCCGGCAGCTTGGCCGAGAGCACGAAGGTGTCACGGAAGCCGTCTTCCAGCGGGGTGATGGCCGTGTAGACGACCTGTGAGACGCGGGCGGCATCACCCTCACCGGTGGTGATCTTCTCGATCGTCCAGTTCGGGTTCACCGTCGGGCTCACCGAGATGATGCTCTCGGGGATGTCGATCGTCATCTTCGTGGTCGGGGATCCCTCGCATCCGTGCGAGGTGGAGAAGGTGAGCAGCGTGTACGCGCCGGCGGCCGTGTCGCTGGGGGTGACGGTGACGTGCGCGGATGCCGCGAGCGGGGCGCCGATCGCGAGCAGCGCGCCCGCGGCCAGGCCGGCGACGGCCAGCGTGCGGGTGCGGGCGGAGGTGGAGGTGGTGCGAGTGGTCATGAGAGTCCTTGTGTGCAGCCGATGCGGCCGTTGCTCCTGGAAGCGGGTCTGAACCCGCCCGGATGGCCGTGTTGGATCGGCGGATGGGTGAGAAACGAGCGAGCGCGGTCGACGCGATGTGCGTGGGTGCGCGCGGAGAGAGTGGCCCGGGCCGACGCGATGCGTGGTCTAGGCGGCCGCGGTCAGCGGCGGGCCACGGTGGCGCAGCGCCGCGTGTACGACGTCGAGCGGGCGCGGGATCCAGACGGTGTTCGCGCGGGGGCGCTGCGGCGCGGCATCCGCGATCGGAGTGATCACGATCGGGCGCACGGCGAGCCCGCGGAGCGCGAGGCCGGCGGTGCGGGCGAGGCCGCGCAGCGCCTGATCGCCGTGCAGCACGGCGGCGACCGTGA
>JBEVGZ010000196.1:0-5033 GCA_040511515.1 Microterricola sp. | reverse complement strand
CACAGCCGGTGAAGGCGAGCAGGGTTGCGGCACCGACGGCGGTCAGTGCGAGCGCGGAGCGCTTTTTCATGGGTGTTCCTTTCGTTCCGCCTGGCCACGGATGGCGCAGACGGGGATTGGTACGGGATTGCTGGTTCGGGTGTGCCGGTGCCGTGCGCTCAGACGGCGACGGGCTCTGCTGCGCGGTCGGCGGCAGCGGCGGTCGTCGCGGCCGGGCTCGGCTCTGTCGCCTGCGCCTTCGGCCGGCGTCGCAGGATCGGCCGCCGTGGCGAACCGATGGCCGCCGTCATGCGGTCGAGGATGATCGCGAGGATCACGACGGAGAGGCCGGCCTCGAAGCCGAGCGCGACGTCGATGCGCCCGAGGCTCTTCACGACCTCGCCGCCGAGGCCGCCGGCGCCGACCATTCCGGCGATCACGACCATCGAGAGCGAGAGCATGATCACCTGGTTGACGCCGGCGAGGATCGTCGGCATCGCGAGCGGCAGCTGGATCTGGCGCAGGATGCGGCCGGGGGAGGAGCCGAAGGCGTTGGCCGCCTCGACGACCTCCTTGTCGACGCCGCGGATGCCGAGTTCGGTCATGCGCACGCCGGGGGCCATCGCGAACACGATCGTGGCGACGATGCCGGGCACGATGCCGACCCGGAACAGGATCAGGGCCGGGATCAGGTAGACGAAGGCCGGCATCGTCTGCATGAAGTCGAGGATCGGCTTGATGATGGCGGATGCCACGCTCGACCGCGCCGCGAGGATGCCGAGCGGCACGCTGACGACGATGGCGATCGCGCTGGCCACCAGCACGAGGGCGAGGGTGTCCATGGCGTTGCCCCACTGGCCGAGCAGCACGATCAGCAACAGCCCGATCGCGGAGCCTGCAGCGAAGAGCCAGCCGCGCAGCACGAGCCCGAGCAGGGCGATCACGGCGATGATCACCCAGAACGGCGGCGAGGAGAGCAGCAGGTCGACGAGATCGTACAGCCCGCCGAATGCCGTTCGGAGGCCGTCGAAGAACCAGCCGAGGCTGCTCGTCAGGAACTCGATGAACGACTCGACCCACTGCCCGAGCGGGATCACCGGGCCGGTCGGCGGGGCGGCCTGCAGCATGGACGCGCTCATCGCACGCTCCCCTCGAGCTCGGCATCCGCCATCTCGAGCGGGCCGCCCGTCGCGAGCAGTGTCTCGGTGACGACGTCAACGGGGATCGTCGCCGGCGGGTCGATCATCACCGGGATCTCGCTGGTGTGCGCCGGCACATTGCCGAGCGCGGCCAGCAGGGTGACGCGCGGGATGACGCCGAGCAGCCGCTTGCGCTCGTCGATCACCGCGAGCGGAAGCGCGCTCTCGACGGAGGCCTCGACGAGCTCGCTGAGGTTGGTGTCGGCATCCACGGCCGAGAGGTCGTGGCGCACGACGAGCGAGAGGTCGGTCTCGCGGTTCTTCACCTGGCGGATCACGTCACGGTCGCGCACGACGCCGAGCAGGATGCGCCCGTTGCCGACGACGTAGGCCGCGGAGGTCTGCAGATCGCGCATGGTGCGCAGCGCCGCGCGGGGGCCGGCGGAGAGCGAGACGATCGCCCGCGCCGGCTCCATCACGCTGGCGGCGGTGAGCACGCGGGCGCGGTCGACGTCCTGCACGAACTGGGCGACATAGTCGTTGGCCGGGTCGGTGAGAATCTCCTCCGGCGTGCCGATCTGCACGATCTTGCCGTCGCGCATCACGGCGATGCGGTCGCCGAGGAACATCGCCTCGTTGAGGTCGTGGGTGATGAAGATGATCGTCTTGCCGAGCTCGGCCTGCAGCTCGACGAGCTGTTCCTGCATCTCCCGGCGGATCAGCGGATCGAGCGCGGAGAAGGCCTCGTCCATGAGCAGGATGTCGGTGTCGGCCGCCAGCGCGCGGGCCAGGCCGACGCGCTGCTGCATGCCGCCGGAGAGCTGGCCGGGGAGCTTGTCCTGCCAGCCGTCCAGGCCGACGATGCCGATGATGGTGTTGGCACGGGCCCGACGCTCCTCGAGCGGGACACCCTGCACCTCGAGCCCGTACGCGACGTTGTCGATCACGCTCCGGTGCGGCAGCAGCGCGAAGTGCTGGAACACCATCGAGACGCTCTCTCGGCGCACCTCCCTGAGCTTCTTCGACGACAGGCCGGTGATCACCGTTCCGGCCACCTCTACGCTGCCGCTCGTGGGCTCGACGAGCCCGTTCAGCATGCGGATGAGGGTCGACTTGCCCGAACCGGAGAGCCCCATCACCACGAAGATCTCGCCGCGCTTCACCTCGAAGGTGGCGTCGATCACGGCGGCGGTCTGCTCGGCTGGTAGGACGGATCGGTCGGCGCCGGCGCGGAGCCGCGCCACGGTGTCGAGCGGCTTCCGCCCGAAGGCCTTGTAGAGACCCTCCGCACGAACGGCGACGCCGATCGCGGCGTCTGGGACCTGCACCGGAATCGAGGGGAGGCCCTGCTGGGGGGTCGGATGGTCAATTCTGTCGGACACGTGTTGCACTCCGGGCGCACGCCAAGTACCGCTGTTCAGGCGTGTGCTTTCGCTTCTTGCGGCCGGGTCGGAGACGCGTGCGGAGCGCGCGGTCTCAAGCGGCAGACTGGGTGTCTGCGGCGAATCGCACTGCTCGCAGGCGGGGCCTTGGGGCCACCGCCGACATCATCCGACCATACGCTCGGCTGCGCTCCTGCGCAGGCAGGAACCGCGCCGACCGCGGACTGGATTGTGGCCAACTTCGGCCTCAACGACGCTATCAAGCATGCCGGGAGAGGACTAATCGAGATGTGCACTCAGCCTGTGGATAACTCCAGATCGACTGGGCGGATCGCCGCCGTTGCTGGCCACGCGCCGCGAGTGCACCGTTATCCGTTCGTTATCTTCGAGCGGTGGTTCAGTCGAGCAGCAGCGCCGGTTCCTCGATGATCGAGGCCACATCGGCCAGGAAGCGGCTGGCGACGTCGCCGTCTACGACACGGTGGTCGAAGCTCGCGCCGATCGTCGTGACGTAGCGGGCGCGCACCTCGCCGTCGACGACCCACGGCTTCTGCTTGATGGTGCCGAGCGCCACGATCGCCACCTCGCCCGGGTTCAGGATCGGTGTGCCGGTGTCCATGCCGAAGACGCCGATGTTCGTGATCGTGATCGTGCCGCCGGACATCTCGGCCGGGCTGGTCTTGCCGTCGCGCGCCGTGATGGTGAGCTGCTCGAGCGCGCCGGCCAGCTGCAGCAGGCTCATCGACTGCGACTCCTTGACGTTCGGCACGATCAGCCCGCGCGGGGTTGCCGCGGCGATGCCGAGGTTCACGTAGTGCTTGACGACGATCTCCTCGTCGGTCCACGCCGCGTTCACCGTCGGGTTGCGGCGCACGGCCCAGATCATGGCCTTCGCCATGATGAGCAGCGGCGACACCTTGACGCCCGCGAAGTCGGTCGAGCTCTTCAACCGCTTGACGAACTCCATCGTGCGGGTGGCATCGACGTCGACGAACAGGCTGACGTGCGGGGCGGAGAACGCGCTCGACACCATCGCGTTCGCGATCGCCTTGCGCACACCCTTGACCGGGATGCGGTCTTCGCGGTCTTCCGGCCACTCCGGCGTCTCGATGTTGCGGAAGACGCTCACCTGCGATGCCGCACGGATCACGTCATCGCGCGTGACGTCGCCGATCGGCCCGGTCGGCGTGACATCGGCCAGGTCGACGTTCAGGTCCTTGGCGAGCTTGCGCACGGGCGGCTTGGCGATCACCGGTCCCGCGGATGCCGCGGGCGCCGGCACGCGGGCCGCGGCGGAGGCGGCAGCGCCGGCAGGGGCGCTCTCCGCGACCGGGGCCGCCACGACAGGCGCAGCGGCAACGGGGTGCACGTGCGGCGTGGCCAGCGTCTCGTGGGCGGTCGCGTGCGAGCGGGCCCGACGGCGACGGCTGCCGCCGGTGGCCGAGCTGCCGTGACCGACGAGCACGGCGCCCGGCTTGTCATCGGCCTCGACCGAGACGGTGGCAGCGGCATCCGCCGCAACCGCGGCTGCGGCGTCGCTGGGCGCGGCGGCCGGAGCGGAGGCGGCAGCACCGGAGCCGACGGTGATGATGGCCGTGCCGACATCGACGGTGGTTCCCTCGTCGACGAGGATGGAGCCGACGACGCCCGCGAACGGCGATGGCAGCTCGACCAGGGACTTGGCGGTCTCGATCTCGACCAGAACGTCGTTGACGGCAACGGTGTCGCCGACGGCGACCTTCCACTGCACGATCTCGGCCTCGGTGAGACCTTCGCCGACGTCGGGGAGGTTGAAGGTGTGTTCACTCATGGGGTGCCTTCCGTGCAGATGAACAAAGGGTATTCGGCCAGAGCCGAGAAGAGAATGCCGAGAAGAGAATGCCGAGCGGCAGCTAGTACGCCAGCGCGCGGTCGACGGCCTCGAGCACACGGTCGGCGCTCGGCAGGAAGTGCGTCTCGACGGCGGCGGGCGGGAACGGGGTGTCGAATCCGGAGACGCGCAGCACGGGCGCCTCGAGCAGGTAGAACGCCCGCTCCATGACGGTCGCGGCGATCTCGGATCCCACGCTGACGAAGCCGGACGCCTCCTGCGCGACGACGAGGCGGGTCGTCTTGGCGACGGACTCGAGGATGGGCCCGTAGTCGATCGGCGAGATCGATCGCAGGTCGATCACCTCGATGCTGGTGCCCTCCTCCGCCGCGAGGTCCGCGGCCTCGAGCAGAACGCTGACCATGGCGCCGTGGCCGACGACGGTGACGTCGGTGCCCTGACGCACGACACGGCTGGCGTGCAGCGGCAGCACCTGCTCCGGCGCGGCGCCGAGCTCGACAACGCCCTTGGGCCAGTAGCGGCTCTTCGGCTCGAAGAACAGCACGGGGTCATCGGATTCGATGGCCTGCTGGATCATCCAGTAGGCGTCGTTCGGGTTTGACGGGCTCACCACGCGGAGGCCTGGGGTGTGCGCGAAGTACGCCTCCGGGCTCTCCTGGTGGTGCTCGATCGAGCCGATGTGCCCGCCATACGGCACGCGGA
>JBEVGZ010000195.1:0-4915 GCA_040511515.1 Microterricola sp. | reverse complement strand
GAAAGCGTTCGAGCAGTGGGTAAGCCACATCGAAGCAGGCACGACCGCGCCCGAGAACGTCGAGCTCGGGACGACGCTCAGCGCCATCATCGAGGCCGCCTACCAGTCGGATGCCACGGGACGCGCGGTCGATCTCGCGTCATTGCGCGCCCGCTGACGACCGCGTCGGCCGCGACATCGGCGTGCTGACCGCGTGCGGCAGCCTGGTCAACCCCTCGGTGATCGCGACCGCGCGACGGCGGCTTCGAGACCGCGGGGCACGCTCGCGCCGCGCCTCAGCCAGCGGAGTCCCCTCAACCGCGGCGACCCCGCACCGGGGCGCCCGCCGCCGCGGGTATTGTCGATGGGTGCGGCAGCACACAGTTTGCACGCGTTTGACATGGCTGAAACGCGGATGACTCATTGCCCCTGTTGACTGGGGCCACACGGCGGGAAGGCATGACATGACGATGATGCGCGCGGCGGTAATGAACGAGCCCGGAGCCCCCGACGTATTGGAGCTGGCCGAGATCGACGTGCCCGCCAAGGTGAACGCCGAGTTCCTCATCGAGGTGCAGGCCGCCGGCATCAACCCGATCGAGACCAAGACCCGCGCCGGCCGCGGCGTGATCGCCGGAATCCAGAAGTTCCCGGCCGTGCTCGGCAGCGACTTCAGCGGCGTCGTCGTGGAGGCGCCGTACGAGGCGCACCCGTTGCAGCCGGGCACCGAGGTGTATGGCATGGCGCCGTTCCCCCGGGTCTCCGGCAGCTACGCCGAGTACGTCACCGTGCCGGTGCTGAGCGTGGCCCGCAAACCGAGCAACCTGTCGCACATCGAGGCGGCGGGCGTGCCCCTGGCCGCGATGACCGCGTGGGGCGCCGTGGTAGAGATGGCCCGCGCCCACGAGGGACAGCGGATGCTGATCCACGCCGGATCCGGCGGCGTCGGGCACTTCGCGGTGCAGTTCGCCGCGTACTTCGGCGCACACGTGATCGCCACCGGGTCCACCCGCAACGTCGGCTGGCTGCGCGACCTCGGCGCGGCCGAGGTGATCGACTACACAGGCACCCGGTTCGAGCAGGCGGTGTCCGACGTGGATGCCGTGATCGATCTGATCGGCAACGTGCACGACAACACCGGAACCCGCTCGCTCCAGACGATGCGGCCCGGCGGACTGCTGGTCAACATCCCCACCGGCAGCTGGCCGACCTTCATGGCGGATGCCGCGGCCGCGGGCATGCGCTCGACCAGCTACAAGGTGTCCCCCTCAGCCTCCACTTTGGAGGTCATCACGCGGCTGATCGAGGCCGGCGACGTGCGCGTGCACATCGACGAGGTCTTCCCGCTCTCCGATGCGGCCGAAGCGCACCGCGCGCTGGAACGCGGTCACACCCGGGGAAAAATCGTGTTGGCGGTAACTGAGAGCTAGCCACGTTCGGTCGCCGAGGAGTAGAGTGCGGGAACTCCTCACCACAGGCGGTGTCATGGAACACGATCCTCGGATTGCGCGCTCGAAGATGCGAGCCTTCGCGCAACTCAGCGCAGTGACCGGAATCATCGCGGGAGTGTTCCTGCTGGCGTATTACACGCTCGGCGATCCGTTCCCCCTCGTGCCGACCGGCTGGTCGTGGGCAGGGTTCTTCGGCAACTTTGCGAGCGCCGCCTCGCTGACGGCGCTGATGCCTGTGGCGTTTGCGCTCTGGCTGCTGCTGCCCGCCAATCGCACTCTGCGCGTCTGGACAGTGCTCGGCGGGGCGGCGATGGCCCTCATCGCGCTCAGCTGCCTGCTGCTGGTGCTGCGCCAGATCGACTTCCAGGTGCAGGGCGTGACCTTTGTCATCTGCATCGGATTCGTCTTCGGCTGGCAGTTCGTGGTCAGCCAACAAGCCAGGCGCGTGCATCCGGATCAGGACAGCCTGCTCTGGCGGTGGGGGTCAGCGCTCGGCTCAGCAGGAATCGCCGCCGAAGTGATGCTTGCCTCGTCGCTGCTGCTGCCCTGGGGTTCCGAGGCGCAGTTGCTGGTGCTGACGGCTGGCGGGGTGCCGACCGTGCTCAGCTGGCTGGCGCTGCCGCTGTGGACTCTCGCCCTCTCGCGCGACGCCTTCGCCCAGCGTGCTGTGCAGGCAACCGCGCCAACACCGGCGCCGACCGCGCCGCGCGGTCGGGCCGCGGCCGTCTAGAGCACCCGCTCCCGCACGAAGTCGTCGTGCCATTCCGCGCCGACCAGGAAGCGCTTCGTGCCGACCTGCTTGAACCCGTTCTTCTCGTAGAACCGGTTCGCGCGGTCGTTGTACTGGTTGACACCCAGCCAGACGCTGGCGGCTCCGCGCTCGTGCGCGGCCTGCACGCTCTGCGCGATGAGGTGGGATGCCACGCCCAGTCCGTGTTGCCGCGCCAGCACGTAGCACTTGCTCAGCTCGGCGGTGGGCCGCACCGTCACCGCGGCGGCCGCATCGGGGTCGGTGGGTTCGCCGAAAACCAGCATGGTGTAGCCGGTGGCGTCGCCGTCGACCTCGGCGATGAACAGGATCCGGTTCTCGTCGGCGAGGTACTGCGCGAACCGCTCCGTCGAGAGGTGCTCCTCGATGAACGCATCGATGTCCTGTTGCGTGGTGCCGGGCGGGCAGGCGAGGGCGAAGGTGTCGCCGGCGACGTTGTGGAGGGCAGCGGCATCCGCTGCTTGGGCTGGTCGCACGGTGATCGCTGACGTCTCGTCGTTGTTGTTCATACCTCCTCGAGCTTACGACTGCCCCGGCGGATGGGCGAGGCCATCGCGGGCGACCCGGCCGGCGCCGGCTGCCGACGGTGCAGCTGCCGGGCAATGTATCGGGCGTCCCTGCCGACACCGGGAAGGGTGGCGGAGGTGACCGCGAACAGGAACTCCTGGCCGAGGAAGTACAGCCCGGGAACGGTGCGCGAGACACCGCGGCGCTGGTCCAGGAGCCCTTCCGAGTCGACCGCCGGCAGGCGCAGCCAGTCGTAGTCTTCGCGACATCCGGTGCACCAGATCACGGTGGCGGGGTTCAGGATGTCGCCATCCTCTGTCACCGGACGACCGTCGCGCACCTCGGCGATGCGGGACACCAGCCGCACTCCCGCGTTTTCGAGGTCGTGACGCTTGGTTCGGATCAACGGGGTTGCCTCCCGCTCGAGCGTCGGCAGCACACGTCGGCCGATCGGAGAGCGACGGTTCAGCACGTGCAGTCCGGCGAACCGAACAACGGGGAAGGCGAAGCGCGCCGCCGCCCGCCCATGGCGGAACGGCAGCTCGCGGCCCGGCCCGGCGGCGGCCACGGTGGGGTGTGTGCGGCTCACCTCGAGCGCGATCTCCGCGCCGGAGTTGCCGAGCCCGACCACCAGTACCTCACCGGGTGGCAGTTGAGCGGGGTTGCGGTACTGGATGGAGTGCAGCTGCGTGCCCGACGAGGACAATCGGTCGGCGAAGGCCGGAACCTTCGGCGATTGGTAGCTTCCCGTCGCGACGACGAGATTGCGGGAGAGCCAGCGTCGACCGTCTGCCTCGAGGAGGAAGAAGTCGCCATCTCGGGTCGCCCGCTCGACGCGTACGCCGTTCTCGACCGGAAGGTGGCCGCGTTCGGCGTAGGACTCGAGGTAGGCGGCCTGCTCGTCCTTGGTGGGAAACGCGAGCCTGTCGCCGGGGAATCGATGGCCCGGCAGTCCGTTGAACTTGGCCGGCGTGAACAGCCGCAGCGAATCCCAGCGCTTGCGCCAGGCGTCGCCGATCCGGTCGTTCGCGTCGAGGATGACGAAGTCGTCGCCGTGTTGCGCCAGATAGTGGCCGAGCGCCAGGCCGGCCTGGCCGCCTCCGATGATGGCGGTGTCGACCCGGTCGGGCTGGCGGCCCGAGTGAACCGGGTTCGTGGGGGTGGTCATGATGCGTGCTCCAGTTCCTGAGTGGTAGTAGGTGCCGTGGCCGTCGAATCGGCGTGACCTGCGGCGTGATAGCGCATGAACCAGGCGAGCATCAGGGCGGATGCCACGACGTAGAAGCCGTGCAGCAGCCAGATCGGACCGGTCGGCAGGCTGGCGACGTAGAGCGTATGCACCAGGTTGGCGCAGTTCGTCAGGGCCAGGTTGCTGAGGCTGTACGAGGTCAGATCCCGTGTTCGAGCGGCCTTCGCGAGCATGGGGAGCATGCTCGCAGCGAACAGCACGGTGGAGATGGTGCCGGCGATGATCGGGAGGTTCATGCCAGTAACGCTAGGAATCCGGCATCCGCCGCTCGTCGGACGAATCACCCATTTGCGGCGGTACGCCGTGGGTAGTTTTATGCAGTGCCGGCACGATCCAGCGGGCTACGACAGAAGCTGGTGCTCGTAGGCGTAGGCGGTCGCCGCTGCCCGGGATGGCAGGTCGAGCTTGGTGAAGATGTTGCTGAGATGCCGGGCCACGGTCTTCTCGCTCAGGTACAGCTGGCTGGCGACGGCGCGGTTGGTGAGGCCGGTTGACACCAGCCGCAGCACCTCGATCTCCCGGGCGGTGAGCGGCCCGAGAGCCGCGTCGCGATGGGCGAGCGCGAGGCCGTCGAGTGTGGACAGCGCCGGTTTCGCGCCGAGTTCGAGCAGGATGCCGCGGGCCGTCTCCCACTCCGTGAGCGCGGAGGCCTCGTCATCCAGTGCCCGGCAGGCCCGGCCGATCAGGATCCGGCACTCGGCTTCTTCATATGGCGCGTCGAGTTCGTGCCACAGCAGCAGCGCGCCGCGCAGCCGCTGGAGGGCTTCATGGGGTCGCTGCTCGGCCAGCAGCACTGCGCCATCCGTCTGGGCCGTGGTCGCCACCAGCATGGGCATGCCGTGTGTTCCGGATGCCGCGGTGAGCTCATCGGCGGCCGCGCGAGCCGCGGCCACGTCGTCTGTCGCGAGCGCGATCTCGACGACTGCGGGCAGCAGCTGGCGGCGGGTCGCGAGGTCCACA
>JBEVGZ010000194.1:0-2926 GCA_040511515.1 Microterricola sp. | reverse complement strand
CGAGGGCGTCGAACAGACCGCGGCAGCACGAGTCGGTGCCGACATGCGCCTGAGCGCCGCACCGATCACGGCGGACCAGCTGGAGCGGCTCCGCACGGTGCCCGGGATCCGGGCCACTGCGCCGGTCTACTCTGCACGGTCTGCGCTGATCTCTGCCGAGTCCTCCCGCGTCCCTGCCGTGCTCCTCGTCGTCGACAGCGGGGAACTCGCCGCGGTGCAGGCCGGTGTTCCCGGAGCGCCGACGCTACCGGCCGAACTCGGGGCGGCCGTCGAGGATCAGAGCTCCCAGCCGACGCCCGTCCTGGTCTCCCGTGCGGCATCCGACTTCCTGGACGGTGCCGTCGACTTCTCGATCGGCACGTACCCGGCGAGGAGGGTGGGAATCAGTCCCGACCCGTCACCGCTGACAACGAGTTCACGCTGGCTGCTGATCGACAAGGCGAACGCGGCAGCTCTCACACCGACCCTTCTCCCGCGGACCGTGCTGATCGACCTCGCGGATGGGGCCGACCCGCGGGCGGTGACGGAACGCCTCGTCGCGATCCTCGGCGATGAGATCGAGGTGACCCTCCCCTCCACCGTCAGCGCCGAGATCCGACAGAACCCGTCGATCGCCGGCCTGCAGACGGCGCTGGCCATCGCCATCACGATTGCGGCGTTACTGAGCGCCGCCGCTGTCGTGATGACGCTCGTTCTCGGCGCCCCCGCTCGGGAGCGGCTGCTCGGCGTGTTGCGGGTGCTCGGCCTCCCCCGCGGGCATGCCAGGGGTGTGTTGCTCTGGGAGATCGGGCCCGTGGCGGTCGTGGCGTTGACGCTCGGCTCACTGCTCGGGCTGTTGCTGCCGCAGCTGGTGCTGGCCGGAGCGGACCTGACGCCGTTCACGGGCGGAAGCGCTCAGCCCGCGGCATCCGTCGACCCCGCGTTCATCGTGACGTCGATCGGTGGTTTCCTGGCCGTCGTGCTCCTGGCTGGGGCGAGTTCGCTCGCGCTCGCCCGACGTGCGAGCCTCACTCGTGCAATCCGCCTGGAAGAGGAATGATGACAGAGATGACGAGTTTCACCGCCCCGGAACGCACCGGCGCAACGGCCGGCTCTGAGCCGCACGTGCTGTGCTCCGATGTGGTGCGGATCTTCACGTCCCAGGGTGTCGAGGTCCAGGCGCTGCAGGGCCTCAACCTGCGCATCGACGCCGGTGAGATGGTCGCCCTGATCGGTGCCTCCGGTTCCGGGAAGTCGACCCTGCTCACCATCCTCTCTGGGCTCGACACCCCGACGGCCGGCGTCGCCAGGGTTGCCGGCCACGATCTGGTGACGATGGGGCGGGCAGAACGGGTGCTGTATCAGCGCCATACGGTGGGCTTCGTGTGGCAGCAGACGGCGCGCAACCTCCTTCCATACCTCAGCGCCGCGGAGAATGTCGCGATGGCGATCGCCGTGGCCGGTGGAGTGCGCGGGGCCGCTCGCGCACGACGCGTCACCGAGCTGCTTGAGCTGCTGCAGGTGGGCGATTGCGCGGGCCGGCGCCCGCTCGAAATGTCCGGTGGTCAGCAACAGCGGGTCGCGATCGCCGTGGCCATTGCGAACAGACCGACCGTTCTGCTCGCCGACGAGCCGACGGGCGAACTGGATGAGGAGACGTCGGCCCAGGTGCTCGAGGCCATGCGCGGGGTGAACGACGAGCTCGGCGTCACCACGCTCATCGTGACCCACGATCCGACCGTGTCCGGGCACGTCCGCCGCACCGTGCAGATTCGAGACGGCCGCACATCGACAGAGGTGTTGCGCAGCACGCGGCGCGACGAGCACGGAACGGAGCACGCGGTGGCAGAGGAGTTCGCCGTCATCGACGCGGTCGGCCGCCTGCAGCTCCCCGATGACTTCGTGACGCATCTGAGCTTGCGCGAGCGCGTGCGCCTGGCGCTCGAGAACGACCACGTCGCGGTGTGGCCGGGGCATCGCGAAGTCGGCGACCAGACAGGCCAGGCTGCCGGGGGCACGGAAACGGAGGAGAAGCCGTGATCGAACATGGCGTGCCGGCGGTGCGCGCTGAGAAGCTCAGCCGTGTCTACCAGAGCAGCGCCGGAGCGGTCCACGCGTGCGTTGACCTCTCGCTCGAGGTCCACCCGGGTGAGCTTCTCGTCGTCTGCGGACCATCGGGTGCCGGCAAGACCACGCTGCTTAACCTGCTCGGCGGGTTGGATGCCCCGAGCTCTGGCCGGGTGTGGCTGGGCGGGGCGGAACTCGGCGCGCTGAGCGAGGCTGAGCTGGCCGGCATCCGTCGCGACCGTCTCGGCTACGTCTTCCAGTCATTCGGCCTGATCCCCGTGCTCTCCGCCGCAGAGAACGTGGAGGTTCCGCTGCGCCTTCAGCGGCTTCCGGCCGCAGAACGCGACGCCAGGGTCGCCGAGGTGCTCTCGCTCGTCGGACTCTCCGGGCACGCCGCGCAGCGGCCGGGCGAACTGAGCGGCGGTCAGCAGCAGCGGGTCGGGATCGCGCGCGCGCTGGCGACGCGGCCGCCTGTGCTGCTCGCCGACGAGCCGACCGGCCAACTCGACAGCCGCACGGCGGGCACCGTGATGGACCTCATCGTCGAGCTCGTGCGCTCCCAGGGCATCGCTGCGGTCGTCTCCACCCACGACCCGTTGCTGATGCAACGGGCCGATCGGATCCTCGAGCTGCACGACGGGCGGGCCCGCTAGCCGCGCGGACCCGGGGAGCTACCGGACGCGGACGCTGAGGCAGGTGACGCAGCCCTCGAGCTTCTCGAATTCCGAGATGTCGACGGTGACGACACGGTAGCCGAGGTCGGCGATCAGGGCGGCGCTCTGCGGGGCGGATGCCGACATGAGCACGGTGTCCTCGCTCAGCACGACGACGGCCGAACCGGCCTCCTCCGGCATGGGCAGGAAGCGGTCGAAGATCTCGG
>JBEVGZ010000193.1:0-5872 GCA_040511515.1 Microterricola sp. | reverse complement strand
CGATCAGCGGCGAGAAGTCGAGGGCCGGCGCGGCGGTGCCGAAGCCGGGCAGGAGCACGATCGTCTCGTCTCCGCTGCCGCTGATCTCGACGTTCATCTCCTTGCCGTCGACCGGCACGAGTTGTCCGTAACTCTCGATGCGCTCGGCCTCCGCGCTCGTGGCTGCGACGTTGACGACGGCTGTCGTGGCCAGGGCGAGCGCGAGCACCGCCACGATGACGCCGATCGTCTTGAGTGTGACCCTGAGGAACTTCTTCATGACTGTCCATTTCTTGAGTGAATGGTGGATGCCGGGGCGCCGTGTTGGCGCGCAGACGAGAGCGAGTGGGCGCCCGAATCGGGAGCGGGGCAGCGCACAGCAACCGCCCAGGGGGTCGGGGCGATTCGGACGGGGGATCGCTTAGATCACGCCGCTGCGGAAGGCGAAGACCACAGCCTGCACGCGGTCGCGCATGCCGAGCTTCTGCAGAATGCGACCGACGTGGGTCTTCACCGTGGAGTCCGAGAGCCAGAGCTGCTGGGCGATCTCCGCATTCGAGAGCCCGAGCACGAGGGCATCGAAGACTTCGCGTTCGCGGTCCGTCAGCGCTTGCAGGCGCTCGGTCGCCGCGCGTCGCTCCGACTCCCGCAGCACCTCGGCTGCGGCATCCGGCACCCGTTTGAGGTCGCCATAGCGCCGGAGCAGCTCGGAGGTCACGCGCGGCGCCAACACGGCGTCGCCGGCCGCGACGGCGCGAACGGCGGCGAGGATGTCGTCGCTCGTGGAGTCCTTGAGCAGGAAGCCGCTCGCGCCGGCTTCGAGGCCGCCGAACGCGTAGGCATCGATGTCGAAGGTGGTCAGGATGATCACGCGGCTGTCGCCGCTGTGTGCGGTGATCTCGCGGGTCGCCTCGATGCCGTCCATCCGGGGCATCTGCACGTCCATCAGCACGATATCGGGGTTGAGCGCCGCGGCGAGGGCCACCGCCTCGATGCCGTCGGAGGCCTCTGCGATGACGTCGATGCCGTCGCTCGCGCCCAGAACCATCGCAAGCCCGGTGCGGATGAGGGCCTGGTCATCGGCGATCAGCACCCGGATGCCGCTCATCGGCCCGCCCCAGGAAGAAGCAGTCGCACTGTCCATCGTCCTTCTCCGTCGGGGCCGGCCGCGAGCGATCCGCCGTAGAGGGCCGCGCGCTCGTGCATCCCGACGAGGCCGCGGCCGACGTGGCCGCCCGCCGGTTGGTGCAGGGGCGCCCCGTCGTTCTGCACGGTGACGCCGACGTCGTCATCCGTCTCGACCAGGACACTCACGGTCGTCGGCGCCGATGCGTGGCGGAGCGCGTTGGTCAGCGCCTCCTGCACGACACGGAAGACGGCCACCTGCACGCCGGACTGCGGCGGGGCGCCTCCGCTCAGTTCCAGCTCGACCGGCAGGCCGATGCCCCGGTAGACCTCGACGAGCCGGGGGAGGTCGTCGAATCCGGTGCCGGCCTGTGGCGCGGCCGAGCTCGGCGTCGATTCGAGGACGCCGATCACGCGCCGCATCTCGGTGAGCGACGAACGGGCGACGCCACCGAGCTGCCCGATCGCCTCCTTGGCCCGCTGCGGTTCGCTGTCGAACACCGCGCTGGCGCCGTCGGCCAACCGCACGATCACCGAGAGGGAATGCGAGACGATGTCGTGCACATCACGGGCGATGCGTGAGCGTTCGGCGAGGGCGGCGAGTTGAGCCTCCTGATCGCGTTCACGCTCCAGCTGCCTGGCGTGCTCGAGCAGACCCGCGATGTAGCGCCGGCGGTTGCCCGAGTTCTGCCCCCAGAGCAGCGCCACCAGCAGCACGAGCAGGCCGGTGACGGCGTACGCGATCACGTCGCCGATGCGGGAGGTTCCCAGGCCGGGAATGGAGAGCGGCGGGTCGACGAACAGGTACGTCACACTGACCAGCACGGTCACGGCGGCGGATGCGGCCGCGGCCAACCACGCTCTCCGCACCGAGTCGTACACGGCGACCGCGAAGACACAGTAGGCGGCGGCCAGGTTCATCAGATCGGGGCTGACGATGGCGAGCGGCAAGGTGATCACGAAGGTGATCCAGAAGGCGAACAGGGGGCGGCGCCGACGGAACAGCACGAGGCAGAGCGCGACCAGGATCACAACGCTGCCGAAGGCCACTCCGGCGACCCAACCGAAGGTGGGGGTCGACGCGGTGAGCAGCAACGTCGGCGTCGTCATCAGCACCCAGCTGACGGCGACCAGGATGTCGACGAGCCGCGGGTGGCGCTGCCCGTAGCGGGCGGCCACCCCGAGACTGCGCGGCATGGTCGTGGTCACGGTGTCAGTCTCCCATGCGTCGCCAGCTCGGCATCGTCCAGCTCGGCCTCGTCCAGCTCAGCATCGTCCCGATCGCTGTCGTCCAGCAGGGCATCGTCTGGGTCTGCGTCGCGAGAGGCCCGCTTCGCCGCCCGGCGCTCTGTGCGGCGCTCGTGCAGCACGTAGAGCGCCGGAACGACGATGAGCGTGAGCAGTGTCGACGACACCAGGCCGCCGATCACGACGATCGCGAGCGACTTCGAGATGAAGGCCCCGCCACCGGTCAGTCCGATGGCCATCGGCAACAGGGCAAAGATCGTCGCGCACGCCGTCATGATGATCGGCCGCAGGCGCAGCCGGGCCCCGTGGGTGACCGCCTCGTCGATGCCGGAACCGTGGCGGCGGTACTCGTTGATGAGGTCGATCAGCACGATCGCGTTCGTGACCACGATTCCGATCAGCATCAGCATGCCGATCATCGCGGGGATGCCGAGCGGTGTCCCCGTCATGAGCAGCCCGAGGATGGCGCCGCTGGCGGCGAGCGGAACCGAGACGAGCAGCAACAACGGCTGCACGAGCGAGCGGAAGGTGGCCACCAGCACGATGTAGACCAGCGCGATGGCGATGAGCATCGCCAGCCCGAGCTGGGCGAAGGAGTCACCCTGTTCCTCCGCCGCTCCACCCTGGTCGAGGCTCACCCCGTCCGGCAGCTCAAGAGCGGCGATCGCGGTGTCAACGGCGAAGGCAGCGGCCCCGAGGTCGCCGCCCGTGGGCGTGGCGGAGACGGTGACGGCACGAACGCCGTCGATGCGCGTGATCGTGGCGGGGGCGTTGACGACGGCGATGGTCGCAACGTCGCCGACGCTGACGGCGCTCGCCCTGACGTTCTCGATGTCGCGCTGCGCCTGGGCGAGCCGCTCGGACTCGGCCTGTTGCGCCGCGCCATCGGCGATCGCGTCGCGGGCAGCGGCGATCTGCTCGTCCATCGCGCTCAGCCCGGCCTCGGCCCCGCTGATGGCTGCGCCGAGCTCCGCGACGAGCTTCTGGTGCTCGATCGCGCCGAGCACGCCTCCCGTCACCGGGCTCGGGTCAGCGGGAGGAGGACTCGCGATCAGTGCGGCGAGCTGCTGCCGCAGGGCCGCCAGATCCCGACCGGATCGCTCCCGCGCCTCGACGAGCTCGGAGACCTGCTCGTCGGCGGTGCGGTTCGCCTCGGCCCTGGCGTCGTCGGCGAGCTGCTGCTGCTCGGCGGTCAGAGCGTCCACCGCGCTCTTCTGGGCGCGTTGCTGCTGCAGCGCGGTGACGGGGAGGGGGAGTGCGGCGATCGCCGCAGGATCGCTGCCCGTGGTGCGGGAGCGGAGCACGAGGTCGTGGCTCGCACCGTCGACGCTCACCGAACCGAGGCGTTCGCCCTCGACGGCCGCGGCGATCGCCGCCCCGACCTCGACGACGCTGAAGCCCTGTGCGGCCGCGGCGGTCTGGTCGACGGACACAGAGAGCACCGGCTGCTCCGCGGCGAGGTTGCTCGTCACCTCGGTGATCTCGGGGAGGGAGTCGAGCTCGGCGGAGATGGCATCGGTGGCCGCACCGAGCGCCGCCTCATCGCTGCTCTTGACGATCACGTCGATCGTCGAGCTCGTCGTCTGGGTGGCCTGGGTGGAGACCGTGATGTCCTCGCCCCGGGGGAGCGTGCCGACGGCCTTGCGGATGCCGGCCAGAGCGGCATCCGGGTCGGCGTCGCTCGTGAGCACCAGGTCGAGCCGCACCGGTGCGCCGTGGGCCCCGACGGTCGTCTGGTAGGACTCCACGTCGTCGACGGCGGCGACCGCCTCCTCGAGCACGACGGCGGCGGCATCCGCCGATTCCAGCGTTGAGCTCATCGGCATCGTCTGCTGCAGCTGCACGGCCCTCACGTCGGCGAAGCTGCCCAGCATGTCGGTCTTCAGGAACCCGGCCGCGAACAGCGTCCCGGCGAAGACCACCACGGCCACGATCACCATCGTGACCGGTCGGCGGAGGGCCAGGCCCAGCGCGGGCAGGTAGGCGCGCTGCATGGCCGTTGTGCGCTCGGCCTCGCTCACCTCCAGCGGCTCTCCCGCCGACTCGCCAGCCGGCTCCGCCCGGCGCCTCGACGGCGACGGCTTGCGCATGAACCAGTAGGCGAGCACGGGCACGATCGTCAGAGAGACGATGAGTGAGGCGAGCAATGCCACGGAGACCGTGACGGCGAACGGCCGGAACAGCTCGCCGGCGACGCCGCCGACGAAGGCGACGGGCAGAAACACCGCGACGGTGGTGAGCGTCGACGCCGTCACGGCGCCGGCCACCTGCGCGACAGAGGCGCGCACGCCGTCGACGGTGAGGCCGCCGGAGCCGCGGCGCCTGGTGATGTTCTCGATCACGACGATGGAATCGTCGACCACCCGGCCGACCGCGACGGTGAGCGCGGCCAGGGTGAAGATGTTGAGGGTGAAGCCGCCGAGGCGCAGCGCGATGACGGCGATCAGCAGTGACATCGGGATCGAGATCGCCGTGATCACCGTTGCCCGCGGCGAAAGCAGGAAGATCAGGATGACGAGTACGGCGAAGAGGAGTCCGAGACCGCCCTCGACAGAGAGGTCGTGGATGGACTGCTCGACCATCGTCGACTGGTCGAAGATCGTGTGCATCGCGGCGCCTGCGCCGAGCTGGGGGAGTGTGGCCGCGACGGCATCCGCGACCGCGTGGGAGACCTGCACGGCATTCGCGTCCGGCAGCTTCGTGATCGTCAGGCCGATCGACGGCCGGCCGTCGGCGCGGGAGAGTGAGGTCTGCTCGACGGGAACGAGTTCGACCGAGGCGACGGCGGACAGTGCGACCGGGCCGTCCAGCGTCGGGATGGGGAGCGCCGCGATGTCCTCGAGGGTGGCGTTCTCCTGCCCGACCTCGATGGCGAGGGACTGCTCGCCCTCCACGCTCGTGCCCGCCGGCACCACGGTGCCTGCCGTGCGGAGCAGGGCGCCGATCACGGCCTGGTCAATGGAGTGCGCCGCCAGTGCGCCCGGGTCGGCCGTGACCAGCACCCGCTGCTGCATCCGCCCGGCGAGCTCAACGTCGCGGACCCCTGGCACGTTGTTCAGCACGGGCACCAGGACGCTGTCGACGCGCTCGGCGAGGGCCTCGGACTCCCCGTCGCTCGTCATGGCGAGGGCGAGCACGGGAATGTCACTGCTGCTGCCAGCGAAGACGGTCGAGACGATGCCGTCCGGCGCCGCGGCGAGGGTGTCGGATGTCGCCGCCTTGATGTCGGCGAGGATCTTGGCGCTGTCGGCGCCGAAGCCCCACATCACGCTGAGCTCGGCGGAGCCGCTCGCGGTGTTCGAGCGCACCTCGTCAACGCCGGGGACGGCCGACAACGCCTGGGAGAGCGGCTCGACCGCCTGGCGGTCGAGCGTCGCAGATGATGCACCCGGCTTGGCCAGAACGACGACGGCGGCCGGCTGTTCGATGGCCGGCAGCAGCTCCTGTTTCATCGAGCCGGTGGCCCAGAGGCCGATCGCGACGATGAGCAGGCTGAGCAGCGCGACGATGGCGCGGTTGG
>JBEVGZ010000192.1:0-3202 GCA_040511515.1 Microterricola sp. | reverse complement strand
CACTATTCCGCGGCATCCGGCACAGCGACCAAGACTCTCTCAACCGGTTTCGGTGAGCTCTCTGCACAGGGTGACGGCGCTCAGATTGAGTTGCGTGCTTCGTGGACTCCACGTGATCACAACCTCGCGTCGCACGTCGAAGGCTGGGGCGAACTCCTGTGCATGCTCGCCGGACTGCCACCGACTATGGAAGGCGTAAGCGTGCTGACACCGAAACGGATGCCCCGTGGCTGAGACAGCTCGTCACGTCATCGACACCCGCGCCGAGTACCTCGACGCCGTCGCACTGATCGCCGCCGGAACCGGCC
Source organism: Microterricola sp. (assembly GCA_040511515.1). Lineage (GTDB taxonomy): Bacteria > Actinomycetota > Actinomycetes > Actinomycetales > Microbacteriaceae > Microterricola. The sequence continues at coordinate 2,894 of JBEVGZ010000192.1, read as the reverse complement.
CGATCGCCATCGACGCTGAACGAGCAAGCGGATTCCGCTACTCGCAGCGCGCCTATCTGATCCAGGTCTTCCGCCGCGACGCCGGCGTCTTCCTCTTCGACCCGCCTGCCATCGGCCGCTTCGACGAGCTGCAGGATGCCATCGCAGACGTCGAGTGGATCCTTCACGCGGCCAGCCAGGACATCGCCTGCCTGCGCGAGGTCGGTCTTGATCCGCACATCATCTTCGACACGGAGCTCTGTGCCCGCCTCCTCGGCTTCGCCAGGGTCGGGCTCGGCACCGTGATCGAGCAGCAGCTCGGCATCCACCTCGCCAAGGAACACTCAGCGGCGGACTGGTCGACCCGGCCGCTCCCGGAATCCTGGCTCGAGTACGCCGCCCTGGACGTCGAACTCCTCGTCGACCTGCGCGATTCCCTGCAGGAGCTGCTCGTCAGCTCCGGCAAGGAGGAGATCGCCAGGCAGGAGTTCGCCGCCGTGCTGCAGAAGGAGGCCAAGCCGCTCGCGGCAGAGCCGTGGCGCCGGCTCTCCGGCATCCACAGCGTGCGGAGTGCACGGAACCTCGCGGTCGCGCGGGAACTGTGGTTGGCCCGCGACGCCTACGCGCAGGAGATCGACACGGCTCCCGGCCGACTCGTTCCCGACTCGTCACTGCTCGCGGTCGTCAAGGCCATGCCGAGCACACGGAAGGCGCTCTCCGATCTGCGCGAGTTCACCGGCCGCGCCAGCCGCAGCGAGCTCAGCCGGTGGTGGGAGGCCGTCGAGCGCGGCCTCGCCAGCGCGGAGTTGCCCGCCGTCCGGGTCAACGGCGACACCCTGCCGCCGCCCCGGGTCTGGTCGGAGCGCAATCCGGAGGCCGATCTGCGGCTGAAGGCCGCACGCGCAGCGCTGAACGAGGTCTCGGACGAGCAGCAGATCCCTCTCGAGAACCTGCTCACGCCGGACTGCCTTCGCCGTGTCGCCTGGCACCCGCCGGCAACGATGGACGCGGAAACGATCGGCGAGGCCCTGACGGAGCTCGGCGCGCGCCCCTGGCAGGTTGACGCAACCGCACAGAAGATCAGTGACGCCTTTGTAGAAGCTCACCAAACGTTGCTCGAATCATCCGAGGCACCCTCGTAGAAACCGGCAAACGATTCAGGGCGTTCCCTGAGCCCTCCTAGGATCGGAACAGGATTGTTCGATCAATGGAGGCGAAGTGGCCGAAAGAACTGAAGTCGTGTTTGTGGATGGGGTTCGTACCCCGTTCGGTCGAGCCGGCGAAAAGGGCATGTACTGGAACACCCGGGCAGACGACCTCGTCGTCAAGGCCATCATCGGGCTGCTCGAGCGCAACCCGAGCGTCCCGAAGGACCGCATCGACGAGGTGGCGATCGCCGCAACGACGCAGCAGGGCGATCAGGGCCTGACGCTCGGCCGCACGGCCGCGCTGCTCGCCGGCCTGCCGAAGTCGGTTCCCGGTTTCGCGATCGACCGCATGTGCGCTGGCGCCATGACCTCGGTCACGACGCTCGGCTCCGGCATCGGCTTCGGCGCGTACGACCTCGTGATCGCCGGCGGTGTCGAGCACATGGGCCGTCACCCCATGGGCCTGGATGCCGACCCGAACCCGCGCTTCCTCTCCGAACGTCTGGTCAGCCCCGACGCGCTGAACATGGGCAACACGGCCGAGCGCATCCACGACCGCTTCCCGCACCTGACCAAGGAGCGCGCTGACCGTTTCGGCCTGCGCAGCCAGCAGAAGGTCGCCGCTGCCTACGCAGCGGGGCAGATCCAGCCCGACCTCGTCTCCGTCGCCCTGCGCACGGATGCCGGCTGGGGCCTGGCCACCCAGGACGAGGGCATGCGCCCGGAGACGACGATGGAGGGCCTCGCCGGCCTGAAGACCCCGTTCCGCCCACACGGCCGCGTCACGGCCGGCAACGCCTCTCCCCTCACCGACGGCGCGACGGCCAGCCTGCTGGCCAGCGCCGAGACGGCCAAGGAACTCGGCCTGCGCGCCAAGATGCGCATGGTCAGCTTCGCCTTCGCCGGCGTCGAACCGGAGATCATGGGTCTCGGACCTGTGCCGTCAACGGAGAAGGCGCTTCGGAAGGCCGGACTCACCATCACCGACATCGGCCTGTTCGAGTTGAACGAGGCCTTCGCCGTGCAGGTGCTCTCCTTCCTCGATCACTTCGGCATCGACGATGACGACCCACGCGTCAACCCCTGGGGCGGTGCCATCGCGATCGGCCACCCGCTCGCGGCCAGCGGCGTGCGCCTCATGATCCAGCTCGCCCGCCAGTTCGACCAGCACCCGGAGGTGCGCTACGGCCTGACCGCGATGTGCGTCGGCCTCGGCCAGGGCGGAACCGTCATCTGGGAGAACCCCAACTACACCGGCAAGAAGAAGTAAGGCCAGCGATCACATGACTGACTACTCGACAATTGACTTCTCCCTGCTCGAAGAGCTCTCCACCGATGAGGTGATCTCGCACAGCTACGTGCGCGACGTGCCCCTGGCCAGCGGCAAGGTTCTCGCGCTCGTCACTCTCGACAACGGGCGCGACCACACACGTCCGAACACCCTCGGCCCGGCAACGCTGATGGAGCTCGGTCGCACCTTCGACGCGCTCACCGAGCGCGCGGCTCGCGGAGAGATCCACGCCGTCGCCACGACGGGCAAGCCGTTCATCCTCGCGGCCGGCGCAGACCTCTCCAAGATCAGCGACATCCCGAACCGCCAGATCGGCCTGCAGATGGCTCAGCTCGGGCACTATGTGTTCGGCAAGCAGTCGACGCTCGGCGTGCCATCGTTCGTGTTCATCAACGGCCTCGCCCTCGGCGGCGGCGTCGAGCTGCCGCTGAACGCCGACTACCGCACGATCGACAGCTCGGTGCCGGCGCTCGCTC
>JBEVGZ010000191.1:0-3924 GCA_040511515.1 Microterricola sp. | reverse complement strand
CCGAACCGTTCTTGCCGATCAGTCCGATCCGGTCGCCGGTCTCGAGACGCAGGAAGGCCTCGCGCAGAATCTGCGTGTTCTCGAAGCGGACCTCGACGTCGTGCAACCTGATCAGGCTCATTGTTCTCCCTCGCCCCTGCGCTCGTGCGCTCGGGGGCCAACGGTGAATTCTACGGGAGGCTCAGCTGCGCAACCCCCGCTGCTTGTCGGCCGCCCGCCGCCTTTCGCGACGCTGCGCGTCGCGCTCGACCGGCAAACCCACCCCGCTGGTTGAGTAGGCCGCCCGCGGCCGTATCGAAACCAAGGCCCGTGCGTAGGCCGGCGTCCGTGAGGTCTCGATACGCTCGTTCCTCGCACTCGACCGCCAAACGGTAGACGGCTACGGGGCGGTCGACAGCGAGTAGTCGCCCTCCGCGCAGCCCGTGATGCTCCAGCCGCCGGGGACGGCGACGGCCTCGACATCCGTGAGCCCCGTGGTCTCGAGATCGGGTTCGGCGGTGCCCGGAATCCACGCCTCAAGCCCGCAGGCGCGCTCCGGCGTTGTGCCGACGAACTCGAGCTGCGCGCCGTCGGCCTCGAGCGAGGTCAGCACGCCGGGGGAGGACCGGGGGTAGGCGCGACTCAGGACCTCAAGCAGATCGGCCTTGGGCGGTGCATCACCGCCCGTCTCACAGTCCTGCATCATCAGAGCGTTGCCGACCGGGCCGATGCCGTTCTGCGGGTCGCCGCACGCCTGCTTCCACACCCAGTACGCGCTGCCCAGGATGTGCTCGTCCTCTGCGTCCGCGTAGCGGTTGAGACGCTGGAGCACATCGTCATCCTCGCCCCAATAGCCATACTCGCCAGACCAGAGGGGCACGCCGTACTCGGCGGCAACGCGTTCTGCGAGAGTGAACTGACGTTCCAGGCTGACGATTGGGGGGATGCCGAGGTCGCGGTCCATTGTGATCGACTCGGCGTACATGTGCGGTGAGAAGACGATGTTGCTGTCATCGGTGAATCCAGGCGTCGGTCCGGAGTCAAAGCCCAGCCCCGACCAGAGGATGCTCGGCTCGAAGAAGACGATCTGGGGTGCGCCGGCGGCGCGGATCTCCTGAATCGCCCGATCGTAGAACCGCCCGAGCTGGTGAGAAGTCGTGACCGGGGCCGTCTGCCCGAAGCCGGGCTCGTTTAGAAGATCGAATCCGGCGACCATCGGCTCGTCGGCGAAGATTCCAGCGAGCTCGCCCCAACTGCGCGCGAGTGCGCTCTGCACGCCGTCGGTGTCGAAGTAGAAGTGCTGGAAGGCGCGGTTGCCGGCGGGGGAGATGTCGCGCCCCATGAACTGGCAGCGCGGCGCTCCGTCGGTGATCGTCGCCCACTCCGGCGCGCCGTCATAGCCCCACATCGGATCCGTTTCCGGCCTGCACGCCGTTCCCTCCTCCGTCGGCCCGTTCCACCACGAGTCCTGGTGCATGTCGAGCACGGTGTAGATCCCGTGCTGCTTGGCCCAGTCGACGGCATCCGTGATCTGCTCCACATACTCGGGGTCGAGTGTGCCGCGCTCCGGCTCCAGCGCCGACCACGACAGGTTGAGGCGCACGACGTTGAAGCCCTGCTCCGCCATGCCTGCGTAGTCGTCCTCGGTCAGCGGCCGCGTCGCGGGAACATCGGGCTGAGGCTGGTAGAAGTCGACGAGCTGATTGACGTTGACGCCGCGGAGCAACACCTGATTGCCGTTGCCGTCCCTGATGACCTCCCCGTCGGCACGGAGGAACCCTGCCGGGGCGTCGGCGGATGCCGAGGCGGTGGAGCCAACGCCGAGAGCGGGGACGAGCAGCGCAGCACAGAGCGCGACCACCGCGACAGAGGCGGCGACGAGGAACGGCGTGCGGGCCGAGCTTCTCGCCAGCACCCAGTCCGAGGCGAGTGCGCCGAGCCCGACGACCCAACCGACGCAGGCGCCGAAGGCGAGACCGTCCGCGACCGCGATGTAGGTGACCATCAGCGGCCAAACATCACCGCTCGCTCCGCCGTCGACGACGATGCCGACCGCCCCCTGCACGAGTCCGACGATTCCACCGGCGATGAGTGCGGCAAGCCAGCCGCCGAGCACACCGGGTACGCGCGTGCGCATCCAGCGCAGGCACACTGCGGTGACACCCGCGAGCAGCGCAACCGCGACGATCATGAAGAGGGCGCCACGCTCGGGGCGGGCAACGGGGATGCCGGGTCCGTAGGCGGCGCCAGTCCACCAGAGTCCGGCGACAAGCGGCGCAATGCCGGCGAAGAGCACGGCCGGCGCCCACACCGATCCAGCGCTGAACGTCGACCGCGCACGAGGGCCGCCGAACCAGCGGGTGAATCCGGCGACGATGAGTGCGGCAGGCACAGCCTTCGCTGCGACGAATCCTGCGGCCCAGACGGCGGTTGCGGCATCCCACGTCATCGCGAGGCAGGCCGTGGCCTGGGCGAGAAGCACGGCGAGGGTCAGGCCCGCGGTGTGCGTCCAGAAGCGGTCACCGGCTCTGAGCGTCGCCCACCAGGTGACGCCGAGAAGCACGGGGACGAAGACCACGTAGGGGGCGAGCGGCCAGAGGCCCAGGTCGAAACGCAGCGCGGCGCCCGGCCAGCCGACGAGCGCTAGCAGGCCGGTCGGGTCGGCAACGGCCTGGATCACGACGAGGATCGCCATGCTGGACAGCGCTACAACGGGACGGCGAACCGATTTCATGACACTCCATCGTGACAATTGCGTGGGCGAAGCTGCCAGCACAGCATGCGGCATCGAGTACGGCGTGTCAAACCCGATTTCTGCTCGGTTTCTGCCCGCGGTCGCCGGTGCGCAGTGCCCGCTCAGGACCCGTTCAGGCCGGGCTCGGGATAATGGGGTCATCCACCGTGACGGCACAGCCATCGTCACGTCATGCACGCACCGAATGACCGAATTCCCACGAGTGGAGAACGCCTCAACCATGTCCCTAGCTCGCCTGATGACAGCAGCGACCGATCCCACCGCCGGCTACGACGGTTTCATCGGCTGGGTCCTCAGCCTCATGGAGACACTCGGCGAGATCGGCGTCGGCCTGGCCGTGCTCATCGAGACGTTCGTGCCGCCGATTCCATCAGAGGCCGTTCTGCCCGGCGCCGGATTCCTCGCGTACGAGGGCCGGATGAACTTCTGGCTCGCCTGGGCCGCAGCGACAGCCGGAGCGCTCATCGGAGCCTGGGCGTGGTACTGGATCGGTGCGGCGCTCGGGCGGGATCGCACCCGTCGCCTGGTCGGACGGGTTCCGCTCATGGAGCACGAGGACTTCGACCGCGCCGAAACCTTCTTCACCCGCTGGGGTGGGGCGGCCGTGTTCTTCGGGCGCTGCGTGCCCCTCGTGCGCTCGTTCATCTCGATCCCGGCCGGCGTCGAGCGGATGCCGTTCTGGAAATTCTCCGGATATACCGCAGCGGGCTCCGGCCTCTGGAACGGCGTGTGGATCGGCCTCGGCTTCGCGTTCGGCCCGGCCATCAAGCCCATCCTCGAGCAGTGGAGCGGGGTGCTCTCCGACATCGTCGTCGTCGCGATCCTCGCGCTGATGCTCTGGTTCGTCGTCGCTCGTCTCGTCAAGCGCGCCAAGGCGCGGCGGTTGGCGGCGGAGCTGCAGAACGTCGACTCGTAGCGAGAGGATGCCGCCCGGCGATGCCGCCGGCGCTGCCGCGGTAGAAACAGCGCTTTCGCGCCCGACGTGCCGACCGCGAAGTCGCAGCTTCTGCCGCGCTTCGAACCTGCAACCGGGAGATTGTGGGTTCTGGTGCCCCTGGCAAGGTTCGAACCTGCGACCAAGAGATGAGAAGCACCGGGAGATTGTTGGTTCTGGTGCCCCCGGCAGGATTCGAACCTGCGACCAAGAGATGAGAAGCACCGGGAGATTGTTGGTTTTGGTGCCCCCGGCA
>JBEVGZ010000190.1:0-2813 GCA_040511515.1 Microterricola sp. | reverse complement strand
GCCAAGAGGTCGACGGGATGCACGCCAGAGAGTGCACCGCCCGGCTTCCCTCGGCCGGACGGCGTGCGGACAACGTCGATGATGACGGCATCGTTGCTCATGCCCCCAGCCTATGCCCGCCTATCGGGCAAGGGTCTCGATACGGCCGCACGCGGCCAACTCGACCAACGGAGGGAATCAGCCGAGCGCCCACATCGCGACGGCGCTGGCCGCGGCGACGTTCAGCGAGTCGATGCCGTGCTTCATCGGGATCTGCACAACCGTGTCCGCCGCGTCGATCGCGGCATCGGTGAGCCCGGTGCCCTCCGCGCCGAGCACGAGCGCCAGTCGCTCGTGAGCCGCGCCGTCGAAATCACGCAGGCTCACGGCATCCGGAGTCAGGGCCAGAGCGGCGACGTGGAAGCCGTGCGCGTCCATCAGGGCGCGGGTCGACGCCCAATCGCCCGTTCGCGTCCACGGCACCTGCAGCACTGTGCCCATCGAGACGCGGATGGCGCGGCGGTAGAACGGATCGGTGCAGCTGGGCGTGACGAGCACGGCATCCGCCCCGATCGAACCGGCCGAGCGGAAGATCGCGCCGAGGTTGGTCGGGTCGGCCACGTTCTCGACGATGACGATGCGCCGGGCGTCGGCGATCAGCGCGGCCGGGTCCGGCAGCGGCGGGCGGTTCATGGCGGCGATGAGCCCGCGATGCAGCACGTAGCCGGTGAGCTCGGCCAACAGCTCGTCCGGACCGGAGAAGATCGGCACCTCGTCGCCGACGAGCGCCTGCGCCTCCGCCGCGGTGCCGCCGAGTGCCAGCACCGAGCGCGGCGTGTGCCCGGCGCGCAGCGCACGCTCGAGCACGAGGGCGGACTCGGCCAGGTAGATGCCGTGTTCCGTCGACTGCGCCTTCCGCAACGCGACGTCGGTCTGGTGTGAGTAGTCGCGCAGCCGCGGGTCGCTCAGCTCGGTGATCATGGTGACAGGCACCCGTCGATACTATTCCGGCCGCCGGATGCCGCAGCTCCGGCGACAGCGGGCGGCGGCGGCATCCGCCCTGTTAGGCGTTCGGGATGAGCGTGTACTTGGTGCTGAGGTACTCGTGGATGCCCTCGAGCCCGCCCTCACGCCCGACGCCGGACTGCTTGACGCCGCCGAACGGTGCTGCGGCGTTCGAGACGACGCCGACGTTCAGCCCCATCATGCCGGTCTGCAGCTTCTCGATCATGCGGTGGCCGCGGGCCAGGTCCTGGGTGAACACGTAGCTGACGAGTCCGTACTCGGTGTTGTTGGCGAGAGCGACGGCCTCCTCCTCTGTGCGGAAGGTCGTGATCGCGAGCACCGGGCCGAAGATCTCCTCGCGCAGGATGTCGCTGCCCGGCTGCACGCCCGTCAACACCGTCGGCTGGTAGAAGCTGCCCGCGCCGTCGATGGCCGCGCCGCCGGTGGCGATCGCGGCACCGCGGTTGACGGCATCCGCGACCAGTTCGCTCGCCTTGGCGACCGCGTCGTCGTTGATGAGCGGGCCGATGGTGACGCCGTCCTCCGTGCCACGGCCGATGGCGTAGCCGGAGACGCGCTCGGTGATGCGCCTGGCGAACTCGTCGGCGAGCGACTCGTGCACGATGAATCGGTTGGCCGCTGTGCAGGCCTGGCCGATGTTGCGGAACTTCGCGATGAGGGCGCCCTCGACCGCCTTGTCGAGGTCGGCGTCCTCGAAGATGACGAATGGGGCGTTGCCGCCGAGTTCCATCGAGACGCGCAGCACACCGGTGGCCGACTGCTGGATCAGCTTCTGCCCGACCCCGGTCGAGCCGGTGAAGGAGAGCTTGCGCAGTCGCGGGTCGGCGATGATCGGCCCGGAGACCGCAGAGGAGGTCGAGGTCGTGATGACGTTGACGACGCCGGCCGGCAGCCCGGCCTCCTCGAGCAGCTGCGCGAAGGCGAGCGTGGTGAGCGGCGTGAGTTCCGCCGGCTTGATCACGACGGTGCAGCCGGCGGCGAGCGCCGGGGCGATCTTGCGGGTGGCCATCGCCAGCGGGAAGTTCCACGGCGTGATGAGGAAGCTCGGGCCCACCGGGTGCTGGGACACAATCATGCGCCCGGTTCCCTCTGGGTTGGAGCCGTAGCGGCCGGAGATGCGCACGGCCTCCTCGCTGAACCAGCGCAGGAACTCTCCGCCGTATGCGACCTCGCCGAGCGCCTCGGCGAGCGGCTTGCCCATCTCGAGCGTCATCAGCAGCGCGAAGTCGTCCTTGCGCTCCTGCAGCAGCTCGAAGGCACGGCGGAGGATCTCACCGCGCACCCGTGGGGCGGTCGCCGCCCAGGAGTCCTGCGCGGCGACCGCGGCGTCGAGCGCGGCCGCCCCGTCTGCGACGGAGGCGTCGGCGATGGTCTTGATGACGTCACCGGTCGCCGGGTCATGCACGTGGATGCTGCGACCGGACGTCGCGTCCACCCACGCTCCACCGATGAAGAGCTGGTTCGGGATGCCGGCGAGCAGCTCAGCTTCGCGCGCCGTTCCCACCGTGTTCTCGCTCGTGCTGGTCGTGGGCATGGTGGGCTCCTTCGCTGTCGCTGACTCTTCGACCCTAATCATCGGCGCCCCGTTCTGGGAAGCCACCGGCGGCATCGTGCCCGTGCGGGCAATGCCGGTGCGCGTCCGGTCAAGTCCGACACCCGAGCGGGGCGCATCCGGCGTGTGCCCTCCGCAGCTGCGCAGGGCACACGCCATGCTCGCTAGCGCGTGCGAGGGCGCCGGGCGGCGAGCAGCAGCGCGCCGCCGAGGAGCACCAGCACGGCGAGCCCCACCGCTCCGGCCGGGTTGGCTC
>JBEVGZ010000189.1:0-6601 GCA_040511515.1 Microterricola sp. | reverse complement strand
ACCAGTCCGGCGCCCCGAACACCGATTCGCGGGCCCAGCTGCGCCGGGTTGAACCGCCGAAGCCGCGGGCCTCCATGGCGGTCGCCAACTTGCTGCCGCGCCGGATCGAGAGCACGAGCAGTGCGAACGCCTGCCCGAGCAGGCGCCGCAGCAGGCCGCGGTCGGCGACACCGCGGGCACGTCTGGCCAGCTGCAGCGACCGCCAGTCGTCGATGAACAGGCCGACGAGCCGCAGCGCGGCGAGGGCGCCGAGCACGAAACGGCTCGGCAGCTTCGCCACCTGGGCGAGGCCGTCTGCCAGTTCGGTCGGGTCGATCGTGATGAACAACACGACGGCAGGCAGCGCGATTGCGAGCACGCGCATGCAGGTTGCGACGCCGATCGCCACCGAGCCCTCCGTCACGTGCACGAGCCAGAACTCGAAGTAGGTCTCGCCGGAAGCCTGGCCGTAGAGCACCATGCTGAAGCCGGTGAGCGGTGCCGCGATCCACACCGGCAGGCAGCGGGCGCTGAAGATCACCCTCCCGAGCCCGCCGGCGCAGAGCACCGCGATCTCGAGCAGCAGGGCGACCGTCGCGGACACCCAGTCGAGCGTGAGCACGAGGGCAAGGGTGATGGGGATCGTGGCGGCGATCTTCGCCACAGGGTTCAACCGGCCGAGCGCGCTCGTCGTGCCGACCGGCGCCATGACGCTCATCGGCGAACCTCCTGCTCTGCGTGCGCGCCGAGCACGTACTCCTCGTCGGCGAGGGCCCGCACGAAGGCGGCGTCGTGCGTCACCGCGACGAGGGCGTGCCCGTCGTCGACGAGCCCGGCCAGGAGCGCGAGAAGCTCGCGCCACGTGCGCGAGTCCTGCCCGAACGTCGGTTCGTCAAGCACGAGCATGCGCGGCCGTGTCGCGAGCACGGTGGCGACGGAGAGGCGGCGCTTCTCACCGCCGGAGAGGGTGAATGGATTCGCCTCGGCCAGGTGGCTGAGCCGCAGCCGCGTCAGCAGCTCGTCGATGACGGCGCTGATCTCTGCGGCGCTCGCGCCGACGGCCTTCGGGCCGACGGCGAGCTCGTCGCGCACGGAGGCGGTGAGGAACTGGTGCTCCGGGTCCTGGAACACGGTTCCGACCCGGGTGAGCAGCTGGCGCGACTTCCACCGGATCGGAGCGGGGCCGGCCCCCTGCGCCAAAGCATCAGTGGCGATGAGCTCGCCTCCGGCCGGCGCCAACAGCCCGGCCAGTGTCAGCGCGAGCGTCGACTTGCCGGCGCCGTTCGGGCCGGTGATGGCGAGCGCACGGCCGGCCCGCACGCCGAGTTCGATGCCGTCGGCAACCGGATGCCGCGGCATCCGGCTCACGGCGAGGGAGCGAGCATCGAGCAACGGCGTCGCGTCAGCGGTGCGTCGTCGCTCCGGCGCTGCCGGTGCGTGACCGGGAACCCACACCCCGGCGGCCGCGAGGCTCTCCCCCTGCTCGCGGAGCACACGCTCCGGCTCGCCGTCGGCCAGCACCCCGCCGTCGGAGCCGAGGACGATCACGCGGTCGACCAGCGGCAGCCACACCTCGACCCGGTGCTCGACGACGACGAGCGTGGTCGAACGGTTCTCGAGCACGCGGGCGACGGCCTGTTGCACCTCGACGACACCGGCCGGGTCGAGATTCGCCGTCGGCTCGTCCAGGAGCAGGAGGCCCGGACGCATCGCCAGGGCGCCGGCCAGGGCGAGGCGCTGTTTCTGCCCGCCGGAGAGCGCTGAGGTGCTCCGGTCCAGCCCGACGTCGAGCCCGACGGCGTCCAGGGATTCCCGCACGCGGCGCCAGATCTCCTCGCGCTCGAGGCCGAGGTTCTCGCAGCCGAAAGCCACGTCGTCGCCCACCCTGGCCAGGATGACCTGGGAGTCCGGATCCTGCAGAACGAGGCCGCTCCGGCCCCTGGCTGCGGCCGCCGGAATCCGGTCGATGAGGAGCGCACCGCTGTGTTCGCCCTCCTCCTCGCCGCCGAGCACGCCGGCGAGACCGTGCAGCAGGGTCGACTTGCCGGCGCCGGATGCGCCGAGAAGCAGCACCCGCTCCCCGGCCGAGATCGAGAAGTCGACGCCATTGACCGCCCAGGAGCTGCGGCCGGCGTGACGCCAGCCCCAGCCCTGCACGTCGACGCGCGCCGCGCCCTGCTGCACCGTCACGAGCTCAGGCCGAGATCCGGGCCTGCCGGCCCGAGGCGAAACGGCTGAGTGCGCCGGTGGCCGCGAGCCCACGCACGGCGAACCACGAGAGCGCCCCGGCGATGACGGCACCGCCGACGACGGCCGAGATCGTGTAGATCACGACGAACTCGGTGGCGGCGCCCGGGTACCAGAGCAGCAGATCGTTCACGGCCATGCCGAGCCCAGCGCCCGCCCCGGCGAGGATCGCGACGGGCAGGTCCCAACGGCGGTACAGGAAGAGCAGGAACACCAGCTCGGCGCCGAGACCCTGCACGAGACCGGCCTCGATCGTGAGGAATCCGCCCCACTGGGTGCCGACGAGCGCAGACACGACGGCGGCGAGGGTCGAGGTGTAGACGGCGGCACCCGGCTTGCGGATGACGAGACCGCCGAGCACGCCGGCGAACAGCCAGACGGCCGCGAGCGCAGCCTGCAGACCGGGCAGCGCCACCTTCAGCGGCGAGCTGACCGTCTCCCAGGCGAGCCCCCATGCCCAGAAGATGACACCGGCGGCGACGCCGAGGACGCTGGCGACGACGATGTCGACGACCCGCCAGTTGCCGATGCGCGCCGGAGCCGCGGCCGTGCCGGATGACCCGCTGTTCGAGTTATCGTGTGGTGCGATTGTTGCATGCACTGTTCGTGCCCTTTCGTTCGATGAAAAGAGGGCACGGGTATGAGATTGTTTCTGCCTCCCTGCGCTGGCATGATCCAGATCAGGTTCGACGGTCGAAGCTTGATCAGCTTCCTCTCAGCCCGGCTCACCGGACTCCCGTGTTCGTCATCGAGTATAGCCCCGCGATGCCCACTCGGCATTCGGGGCGCAGCGCAGCGACTAGCATCGCAGCATGGGCATTGTGATCCTGCTGCCGTTGGCGGCGCTGATGATCGCGCTGCTCGCGCTCTCGGTGCGCCGACGGCGACGAATCGCGGCAGGTCTGCCGGTTCGCGTGGCGATGTCCGACCGCATCGCCGCACTGCGTGCGCGCTACCGGGCTCGCTGACGCGCAGGCGTCAGTCAGCCGCGGGCGTCGCGTCAGCTCTTGAGGGCGCGGATCACGCGGGACAGCGCCCAGCCGGCGACGCAGACGAATGGCGTCGCGACCGCCAGCAGCGAGACGATATTCGGCTCGAAGCGGAGCACACCGTCTTTCTTGACGTAGGCGCCGATCGGGACGGCCGCGCCACCGCCACCACCGCCGCCCAGCGCGGAATCTGACGAACCCTTCTCCGGCGCCCCGCCTCCGCCGAAGCCATACCAGGCGAGGGCAACGGGGACCATCGACTGCCCGTCGATCTCGACTTTGTCGCCGTAGACCATCGATGCTCCGCCACCGCGGACGGAATCGGCCAGTTGCACAGCAATATTGCTCATGCCGACACGCTACCCCTCGGGCGGCGACCTGACCAGTGCCGCCGGCTTGAGCATGCCTTTGCCGAAGCGTGCCGTGACCTCGTCGACGGCCAGTTCCGCGTCCCGCCATTCCTCATCCGGGTCCCACAAGCCGAGGCTCCCACCGCCGACGCCGAGTTGCTCGGCGCGGACACCGATGAGGCGAACGCGCTTGCCAGCAGCGCCCAGCGCGTCGAAGGCCGCGAGCGCCTCCTCGTAGATTCGCCGGCCGACGTTCGTCGGCTCGGCCAGGGTGCGCGACTTCGTCACCGTGCTGAAATCGCTGTAGCGCAGCTTCAGTACGACGGTCCTCGCCACGAGCTCCGCGCGGCGCAGGCGGGCTGCGACGTCATCCGATTGCCGCAGCAGCGCACGTCTGATCTCGCGGATGTCGGTGATGTCGTAGCTGAATGTCGTCTCGTGGCCGATGCTCTTCTCTTCGCGCTCCGTGCTGATCGCGCGCGGGTCGAGCCCGTTGGCGAGGCTGTGCAGCTTGAGACCGAGCGCGGGGCCGAGGGTGGACTGCAGCACAGCGAGCGGCGTCTCTGCGACATCCGCGACCCGGTTGAGGCCCAGCTTCTTCAACTGCGTCTCCGTCGCCGCGCCGACGCCCCAGAGGGCGCTGACCGGCAGCGGGTGCAGGAACGCCAGCGTCTGATCGGCCGGGACAACGAGCAGACCGTTGGGTTTGGAGCGCCCCGATGCAAGTTTGGCGACGAACTTCGTCGACGCGACGCCGACAGAGCAGGTCAGCCCCGTCTCCGCGAGCACGCGGGCACGCAGCAGTTCCGCGACGACCCGAGGCGAACCGAGCAGTTTGGCCGCGCCGGAGACGTCGAGGAAGGCCTCATCGATGCCGAGCCGCTCGACCAGTGGCGTCATGTCGTCGAAGATCGCCATCACCTGCGCCGAGAGCTCGGCGTAGCGGTGCATCCGCACCGGGACGACGACGGCATTGGGGCAGCGCCGGAGCGCCAGCGACATCGGCATCGCCGAGTTCACGCCGTAGCGACGGGCCTCGTAGTTCGCTGCCGACACCACAGAACGCGGGCCACGGCCGCCGACGACGACCGGCTTGCCCGCGAGTTCCGGATTGTCCAGCAGCTCGACGGATGCGAAGAATGCGTCGAGGTCGACGTGCAGGAACGGCGTGCGCGAGTCGTCGGCGCCGGGTGCACTCACCTGCCGCGTCGACCCGTCTTGCTTGCTCACCCTTCGAGCGTAACGCCGCCCGCTGACAACGGGGACGACGGCGCTTGTCAGCGCAGTGTCTTCTCGGCCCCAGCCACCCGCTGGGCGATGTAGATCGGCACGATCGAGATCAGCACGAGCACCACGGCGATCACGCTGACGATGGGGGCCTGGTTCGGTCGGAACATGTTGTTGAGGATGAAGATCGGCAGCGTCGTCACACCGGAGCCGACGGTGAATGTCGTCACGATAATCTCGTCGAAACTCAGCGCGAAGGCGAGGAGGCCACCGGCGAACAGGGCCGAGCGCAGTTGCGGGAAGGTGATCAGGCGGAATGTCGTCCAGAGACCGGCGCCGAGGTCGGCCGATGCGTCTTCGAAGTTGGTGCCGAGGCGGCGGAGACGCGCGATCACGTTGTTGAAGACGGTGACTATGCAGAAGGTGGCGTGGGCGATGACGACCGTCCAGATCGAGAGCGGAACACCCATGATCGTGCGGAAGAAGTTGTTCAGCGCGATACCGGTGATGATGCCGGGCAGAGCGATCGGCAGGATCACAAGCAGGCTCACCGCCTCGCGCCCGAAGAACTCGAAGCGCTGCAGGGCGAGCGAGATCAGCGTGCCGAGCGCGAGCGAGACGACCGTGGCCACAAGTGCCACCTGAACGCTCGTCAACACCGCTTCGAGGGCGCCGGCACTCTGGAATGCCTTGCCCCACCACTCCAGGGTGAAACCGGGAGGCGGCCAGCTCAGGCTCTGGCTGGTGCTGAAGGAGTTGATGAAGACGACCGCGAGCGGGAGGTAGATGACCGCCAGGATGATCGCGGTCACCGCACCGAGCACGGTGCGCGAGATTCGACTGAGACGCATCGCAGGCTCCTAGAGGTTGTCGAGGGCACCCGTGCGACGCACGAGGGCCAGGTAGGCGAAGATGATCACGATCGGGATCAGGGCGATCGCGGCGGCGAGCGGCAGGTTGTTGGCGGCTCCGACATTCGTGTAGACGAGGTTGCCAAGCATCTGGCTGGCCCCGCCGACGATGTTGACGGTGATGTAGTCGCCGAGCGAGAGCGCGAAGCTGAAGATCGAGCCGGCGATGATGGCCGGCCATATGAGCGGGAGCACGATCAGTCGCAGGGTCTTCCAGCTCTTGCCGCCGAGGTCGCCAGATGCCTCGAGCAGCGAATCCGGCACACGCTCCAGACCGGCATAGATCGGCAGGATCACGTACGGCAGCCACAGGTAGCTGAGGGTGATGATCGTGGCGGGCAGACCGTAGCCCGGCGTGCTGAGCCCGAGCGGCGTGAGCAGCCACTGCAGGATCCCGTCCTGGGACAGCACGGAACGCCAGGCGTATGCCTTGACCAGATAGCTGGCCCAGAGCGGCATCAACACCGCGATGAGCAGCACGCGCTGCGCCCTGGGGCTGGCGACCTTGGCCATGAAGAAGGCAATCGGCAGCGCGATTGCGACGTCGATGATCGTCACGAGCAGGGCGACACCGACGGTGCGCACCGTGACCGTCTGGTAGAGCGATCCGGTGAGGACGGTGATGATGTTGTCGAGAGTCCAGGTCTGGGAGATCTCGCCGGTGAAGCTGTCAACGCTCCAGAACGCCGTGATGAGCAGCGCGACGAGGGCGACGATGTAGACGACGCCGAGCCAGAGCAGCGGGGCCGAGAGCAGGAAGCCGAGCCTCAGCTTGGGGTGCTTGCTGAGGAAGACGGAGCCGCGTCTGGCGAGGCCCTGTCTGGGAGCCGGGACCGGGCTTCTGCGCGGTGGCGAGGCGACGACGCCTGTCATCTGGGTGACCTTTCTGGTGGGGACG
>JBEVGZ010000188.1:0-5986 GCA_040511515.1 Microterricola sp. | reverse complement strand
CACGCCGAGCACCAGGACTCGCCCGGGAGTGAGCATTCGGCCGATCTGGTCATCGTCTCCCCCGGCGTCCACGGCTCGTCGCTCCACACCGCGCAACGCGCGGCCGAGAACCGCGAACCCCACGAAGCCGATTCCCAGAGGAACGATGAGGCCTGACAGCAGCGAGGAGCTGAAGACGACAGCATCGATCACGGCCTGCTGCTGGCCGGCACCCTGCTGCTGAACGGCGCCAAGAAGGAGGAGAAGTTGGGATCCCGCGGAGCCGACGAGGATCAGTCCGATCCCCAACCACAGTGCGCCTCTGGGCTTCAGCCTGGGTTGCACGTTATCGTCCCCTCGCTCGCATCTCGACGGAGGATCCGCTTCCACGCGCGCCCGCCCCGTCGCGTGCCATCAAGCTACACGGTCGGGCCCGATATCCTCATGACATGAGCTCCCGTCTGCACCAACTCGTGATCGAGAATCTCGGTCAACGCGTTGTGAGCGGCGAGCTGGCCGCCGGAGACACCATGCACGCCGAGCACCTCGAAAACGAACTCGGCGTTTCACGCTCCGTCGTGCGCGAGGCCGTGCGCGTGCTCGCATCACTCGGTCTGGTCGAATCGGTCAAGCGCATCGGCATCCGCGTGCTGCCGATGAGCTCGTGGTCGCTCTTCGATCCCTCCGTCATCCGCTGGCGCATCGCGTCGGAGGGCAAGGGCGCACAACTCCGCTCCCTGACCGAGCTGCGTTCCGCGGTCGAGCCGGCCGCGGCCGAGCTCGCCGCCGAGCATGCTCCGGATGACGCGGCCGCCGAACTCATGGCCGTTGCGGCGAAGATGCGTGCCGTCGGCCGGTCGGGCGATCTGCAGAAGTTCCTCGAGCTCGACATCCACTTCCACAGCCTCGTGCTCTGTGCATCGGGCAACGAGATGTTCACCGAGCTGCGCGGCGTGATCGGCGCGGTCCTGCGCGGCCGCACCGACTACGGGCTGATGCCGCGGCATCCGCACGAAGAGGCGCTGCAGTGGCACGTCGACGTCGCCGATGCGATCCAGGGCCGCAGACCGGATGCCGCACGCGCCGCCATGGACAAGATCATGCGCCGCACCATCGACGAGGTGGAGCAGGTCTGGCAGGATCAGCCCCGCCAGTTCCTCTCCTAGAAAACCCAGCTTCACTGAGGCCCCGGCCGCGGAGCGGTGGCGGGGTGCCCGTGGGGTGTCGAGTTATGACGGCCTCGGATGGGCCCACCCGAAGTCTTCGCGACCCAATCTTAAGAACTGGGCCCGTCCGAGGTCGTCATTGTTTGAGCTGAGGAGCGGGTACCCCGCCACCGCGCAGCCCACCGAGAACTCAGGAGAAGCGCAGCAGCACCTTGCCACTGGCCGCCGAGTCCCGGGCAACCTCGAACGCCTCGAGCGCATCCGCCGCGTCATACTCGTGCGTGACGACCGGCCCCACCTGCAGCGATCCGTCGGCCAGCGCCGCAATCACCTCGTCGATCTCGTCGTTGAAGCGGAACGAGCCGACGAGCTCGAGCTCGCGCGTGATGGCGAGCGAGATGAGCGCCGGCTGTTCGCCGGAGGGCAGCAGTCCCACCATGACGACGCGCCCGCCGCGGGTCGTGCCGCGCACGGCCGAGGCCAGGCCGCGGTAGTTGCCCGAGGTCTCGAAGGCGATGTCGGCCTGCACGGCGGCGATCACATCGGCATCCGTCGCCACGATGGTGCTCGTCGCTCCGACGGCCGTCGCGATCTCGAGCGGCTTGTCGAACATGTCGACGGCCACGATCTCGGCGGCGCCAGCGCGCTTGAGCACGGCGACGACGAGCGCGCCGATCGGTCCGCTGCCGACGACGAGCACGCGCTTGCCCGCGACATCGCCCGCCCGGGCGACCGCGTGCCAGGCCACGGCGGCCGGCTCAACGAGAGCGGCGTCGCGCAGCGAGAGTCCGGCGGGCAGCGGACGCAGCATCCGCGCCGGCAGCACGGCATAGCGCGCGAACGCGCCCTCGGTGTGCGGGAAGCGCGCTGCGCTGCCGAGGTAGGTGCAGCCGGGCGAGAGGTTCGGGCGCTCGGCCGGATACGGCGTTCCGTCGCCGGGGCCCGGCGTCGCTGGATGCACGGCGACCTCGGTTCCGGCTGCCGGGCCGCTGCCGTCGGCGGCCGCGACGAGCACCCGCCCGACAACCTCGTGGCCGAGCAGCATCGGCGCCTTCAGCACGGATTCCCCCGCCGCGCCGTGCTGCCAGTAGTGCAGATCGGAGCCGCAGATACCGCCGTAGGCGATCTCGACGACGGCCTCGCCGGCGGCCGGAGCCGGGACAGGCACGGATTCGATGCGCATGTCGCCCGCGCTGTGCGCGACGACGCCGAGGGTCTCGGTGGGGATGGTGCTCATATGTGTCTCCCGGGTGTCGGTGGTGCTAGACGACGACGGTCATGCCGCCGTCGATGAAGACGACCTGACCATTGACGAAGTTGGAGCCGGCCGAGGCCAACCAGACGGCCGGGCCGACGAGGTCATCGACGGTGCCCCAGCGGTGCGCGGGGGTGCGGCCGAGGATCCACTCGTTGAAGACGGTGTCGTCGACGAGCTTCTGGGTCATCTCGGTGTGGATGTAGCCGGGCGCGATCGCGTTGATCTGCAGGCCGTGCTCCGCCCACTCGGCCGTCATGGCGCGCGTGAGGTTGCGGATGCCGCCCTTCGATGCCGTGTACGGCGCGATGGTGGGGCGGGCGAGATCGGTCTGCACCGATGCGACGTTGATGATCTTGCCCGCACCGCGCGGGATCATGTGGCGTGCGGCCTCGCGTCCGACGAGGAACGCGCTGGTGAGGTTCGTGCGGAGCACCCGCTCCCAGTCTTCGACGTCGAGGTCGAGCATGGGAACTCGGTGTTGCACGCCGGCGTTGTTGACGAGGATGTGCAGCGGCCCGACCTCGGCCTCGACCCAGCTGATTCCGGACGCCGCGGCGGCGGCATCCGTCACGTCGAAGGCGATCGCGCGCACGCGCTCCTCGCCGAACTCGGCCGCGAGTGCCGCTCGGGCACCCTCCAGCCGTTGCTCGTCGAGACCGTTGAGGACGACCGTGGCGCCAGCGGCGGCGAGGCCGCGGGCGATGGCCGAACCGATGCCACGGCTGGAGCCGGTGACGAGGGCGACCTTGCCCGTGAGATCGAACATGTTCACTGTCATTGCTCTCTCCGATTCAGTCTGCTGGCGTTAGAACGTGCCGGCGACGAGGTAGATCGCGAGCGAGAAGACGAAGCCGCAGACACCGATGAGGGCCTGACCGACCGTCCACGTCTTGAGCGTCGTCTTGGTGTCCATGCCGAAGAACTTGCTGACGAGCCAGAAGCCCGAGTCGTTCACATGGCCGGCGAACACCGAACCCGCGGCGAGGCTGAGCACGATCGCGACGGTCTGCACGGCGTTGAAGTCGGGGTTGCCGAGCACGACGGGCTGGATCAACGCGGCAGCGGTGGTGAGCGCGACGGTGGCCGAACCCTGGGCGAGGCGCACGACGGCGGCGATGACGAAGCCGGCGACGATCACGGGCAGGCCGATGGCGTCAAGCGAGTCGGCGATCGCGTTGCCGATGCCGCTGGCGCGGAGGACGCCACCGAACATGCCGCCGGCGCCGGTGATGAGGATGATGGAACAGATCGGGCCGAGTGCGCTGTCGACGACGGTCTCGACGAGCGAGCGCTCCTTCTGCTGGCGCCATCCGAGCAGCCACATGGCCAGCAGCACGGTGATGAGCAGGGCGATCGGGGTCTCGCCGAGCGCGCGGAGGGCCTGGACCCAGCCGTCCTCAAGCGAGACGACGCCGGCGGTGCCGAGCATGTTGAGGCCGGTGTTCAGGAAGATGAGGCCGAGCGGGAGCAGCAGCAGGAAGACGATCGTGCCGAGCTTCGGCGAAGAGCGGAACTTGTTCTCGACCGAGTCGGCCGGGGCGTCGAGGATCGTGGGGACCGGGATGTTGAAGCGACGGCCGAGGAAGTGACCGAAGAGGTAACCGGTGAGGTACCAGGTGGGGATTGCGACGAGCAGACCGAACACCATGACGAGTCCGACATCCGCGCCGAGCAGGCCGGTCGCGGCGACGGGGCCGGGGTGCGGCGGCACGAAGATGTGCATGACCGAGAAGGCCGCTGCGGCGGGGAACGCGTAGGTGAGCAGCGAGCCGCCGAGACGGCGGGCGACGGTGAAGATGATCGGCAGCATCACGACGAGGCCGGCATCGAAGAAGATCGGGAATCCGAACATCAGCGAGGCGATCGACAGCGCGAGCGGGGCGCGCTTCTCGCCGAAGCGCTTGATGAGTGCGTTCGTGAGCACCTCGGCTCCGCCGCTGACCTCGAGCATGCGGCCGAGCATGGCTCCGAGACCGACGAGCAGCGCCACGCTGCCGAGCGTCGAACTGAATCCGCTCATCAGGGTAGGCACGAGGCCGACGGCCGGGATGCCGGTGGCGATCGCGGTCACGACACTGACCACGATCAGAGCCACGAAGGCGTGAATGCGGAGCTTCATGATCAACACGAGCAGGAGCGCGATCGCGCCCACCGCAACGAGCAAGAGCCCGGGTGTATTGAGCGTCCAGTTGAGCTCGAGGTCAGTCATCGTTGTCTAGTCCTTTTGTGATTCATCGTGCGCATCGGGGTCGATGCGCTGGCTCCGGCCGTGCACGCGGGGGGTGCGCACGGCCGTGAAGTGGGTGTGGGGGCGGCTGTGCCCGGCGATCAGACGCTGGTCGCGAGAGCGCGAAGCTCTGCGCTGACGTAGGCGACGATCTGGTCTGGACTCTTCGTCAAGTCAACGATCACTGCACGCTCATCGCTCTGCAGCGGTTCCAGCGTGGTGAACTGCGAGTCGAGCAGGGTGTTCGGCATGTACTCGTGCACGCGGTGACTCTGGCGTTCAGAGATGACGGAACGCTCTCCGTTCAAGTGTACGAAGACCGTGCTGGGAGCGTACGCAATCAGCTGATCGCGGTACTTGCGCTTGAGCGCCGAGCACGCGACGACGATCGGACGACCGTCGGCGAGTTCGGATCCGATGCGCTCGGCGATGATCTCGAGCCATGGGGCACGGTCCTCGTCGTTCAGCGGGTTGCCCGCGGCCATCTTGGCCTTGTTCGCGCTGGGGTGCAGATCGTCACCGTCGATGAACTCCATACCGAGCTCCGCGGCCAGCGCGGTGCCGATCGTCGACTTGCCGGAACCAGAGACGCCCATGACGATGAGCGGCGGAACGCCCGCCGAATTGCTCGCGGTCGCGTTGCTGTCAGGCACGGTATTTACTCCTCAGACGCTTCATTACATCTGATTCTTCATCGATACAAGATCCATAAATCAGATTTATTACGAAAACTGTATCACGCGGTTTCACGCCCAGCTCCCCCGCAATCCGCGCCCATGCGGCGCACATACGGCACCCAGTGCGCTCCCAGAACGCGGCCCGTGCTGGCGCCGTCGGGCGGCTGCGCCGTCACACAACGGGTGGTTGAAACCGACACCGCACAGTTTTGCTACCGTGTATCGCGGGTGCATCACTCTGCACGCCACCTCCCCACTGCGCATTAGGAGCTCTTCATGTCAAATTCCCCGGCCATGCCAGAAGCCCAGGCAAACATCGGCGTGATCGGGATGGCGGTGATGGGCTCAAACCTCGCCCGTAACCTCGCCAGCCGCGAAGGCAACACGGTCGCCATCTTCAACCGCTCCGCCGAGAAGACGCGCGCCGTCACCGCCGAGTTCCCGGATGCCGGCTTCGTCGCATCCGAGACCATCGAAGACTTCGCCGCATCGCTGCAGAAGCCGCGCACCGCCATCATCATGGTGCAGGCAGGCCGTGCCACCGATGCCGTGATCACCCAGCTGACCGAGGTCTTCGAGCCGGGTGACATCATCGTCGACGGCGGCAACGCCCTCTTCACCGACACCATCCGCCGCGAGGCCGCCGTGCGAGCAACGGGCATCAACTTCGTCGGCGCCG
>JBEVGZ010000187.1:0-2922 GCA_040511515.1 Microterricola sp. | reverse complement strand
CTCGCGCTGCACTGGCGGGCCGGCGACGCAGACCGGGGCGGGCGCTTCCTGGCGCGGGCGTCGCTGGGGACCCGGGTCTCCTCTGCCCCCGCGACGCTGGAGGACTTCGGCATGCTCGCCGGCGGCTTGCTGGCGCTCGCCGTCGCCACGGGGGAGGCCCGCTATGCGGTGACCGCCCGTGAGCTCGTCGACGCCTGCATGGAGGCGGCCGCCTCCTCCCGCCTGCCGTTCGCGGTACCGGGCGGCGCGGAGCCGCTCCTCGTCGCGCAGGGGTTGGCCCTGGAGCTGGACGCCGCAGAGGGTGCGTACCCGTCCGGGCTCAGCGCGATCGGCGCAGCCGCCTTCGAGCTCTACCTGGTGAGCGGTGAGCGTGGCTACCTCGACGCCGCGGAG
This sequence comes from Microterricola sp., assembly GCA_040511515.1. GTDB lineage: Bacteria > Actinomycetota > Actinomycetes > Actinomycetales > Microbacteriaceae > Microterricola. The sequence continues at coordinate 2,529 of JBEVGZ010000187.1, read as the reverse complement.
CAGGCCGTCGCGGTCGTCGGCAGGGCCGCCGCGGAGCGCCCGCTCGCCTACGGCGCGCTGCTCACCCTGGCGGCGCGCTTGCAGCGTCCCGTCGTGCAACTGGTCAGTGTGGTTACAGACTCCGTGGATGCCGATGCTCCGCGTGCGGGCGCGGCGTTGTTGGACGTGGCGCGGGAGGGCGCGGCATCCGTCGCCTTCTCCATCGTGGTGACCGAAGCCCAGGCTGCGGCGTTCGCCGATGCGGGATTCGAGCTGTTCGCCGGGCGAACCGCACGGGGGCAGGCGGCGAGCTATCTCTGTGAACAGTTCGTCTGCCGGCTCCCGGTGACGGATGCCGCGGCGCTCACCGCCCTGCTGCGGCGCGACCCCGATCTCGCGTGAGAGTCTGGCGCTAGCCCGCGCGCCCGAGCAGGCGCGGCGCCCGGTCGAGCAGGCGCCACACCGTCGTGCTGAGTGCCGGATACTCCAGGGCGATCGCGCGCAGCATGTCGAACTCGAAGCGCTCCGCCGCACCGGGACGCGCGGCCGGGTGGTAGGCGCGGGCCCTGGCCTCGGCGGGCTCCGGCAGGGTGCAGCGTTCCCGGTAGAGGTCAAGGATCACCTGCTCGTCGAGGGTGGGCAGCTCCGGCAGGAAGCGCCACGGCTCCTCGCCGAGTGCCGTGCGCAGCTCGATGACGGTCGCGATCTCGGCGAGGGCCTGCTGGCGGAGGTTCTGCAGCGCCGGGGGCTCCGGCTCGAGCGCAACCTCATGCTCAATTCCGAACATCTTGTCGTCCATCGGCGTCCCCTCGTCGCGTGAGCCGGTCCCGCCAGCCGGTATCGTCCGCCTGCCGTGCCGAATCGGCCACGAGCCGAGCGTAGTGGCGTCGTATGACGCGGAGATGACGAACAGTTTGCGAGTGTGGGCGAGTCCCGCCAATCCGGCGATTGGCGGGGCGCCGACCGCCGCCACGGGGCGTAACGAAGCCGTCACGCACTGGTCGCGCCGTTGGCGGCGGGCGTACGCTGGCGCCATGACCGTGCCAGATGCCGCCCCCTCTGCCGCCGATCCAGGACGGGGCAACGGCACGAGACCGGACAAGCACGACGCGGGCACGCTCGCTTTCCTGACGCAGGCCGTGCACGCAGGCAACGCGATCGACGCCGGCAGCGGCGCCGTGCGCACGCCCATCATCATGGCCAATTCCTATGCGCTGCCGGACGATCCGTCACAGATCAGCTGGTCCGGCACCGATGTGCCGCTGTACACCCGCAACAGCGGCGCCAACCAGCTCGGCCTGCAGGCCAAGCTCGCCGCGCTCGAGCGCGGCGAGGACGCCGTCGTGCTCGGCAGCGGCGTCGCGGCCCTGCACGCCGTCTACTTCACCGTCCTCCGCAGCGGCGATCATGCGATCATCGCCGATGTCAGCTACGAGGCCCCGTTCAAACTCTTCACCGAGCTGCTCACAGAGAAGTACGGCATCGAGGCGAGCTTCGTCGACATGAGCGATCTGGATGCCGTGCGCGCCGCCATCCGCCCCAACACCAAGCTCGTGCACATCGAAGCAATAGCCAACCCGACCACCAAGGTGACGGATGTCGCCGCGGTCGCCGCGATCGCGCACGAGGCCGGCGCGCTGCTGTCGGTCGACTCGACCTTCACGCCGCCGCCGCTGTTCCGGCCGATCGAGCACGGGGCCGACCTCGTCGTGCACTCGCTGACCAAGTACATCAACGGGCACGGCGACGCGATGGGCGGCGCGGTGATCGGCAGCCGCGCGCTGATCCAGCAGATCAAGAAGGAGGCGATGGTCGATGTCGGCGGTGTGATCAGCCCGTTCAACGCCTGGCTGATCATGCGCGGCTCCGTCACGCTGCCGCTGCGCCTCCGCCAGCACGTGGCCAGCGCCGAGCGCGTTGCGACGTTCCTCGACGCCGATCCGCGGGTCGCCTACGTCAGCTACCCCGGCCTGCCCTCGCACCCGCAACACGAGCTGGCCGCCCGCCAGTTCGGCGGGTTCGGGGCGATGATGGCGTTCGCCGTGCGTGGCGACGGCGATGCCCAGAACCGCTTCGTCGCGAATCTCCGGGTGATCACCTCGGCCGTCTCCCTCGGCCACGACGAGTCGCTCATCGTGCACGTCGGCACCGAGGGTGCCCGCGTCGCCGCGTACCCGGCAGAGTTCCGGGAGTGGGGGCACCTGCGCTTCTCGGTCGGGCTGGAGGATGCCGACGACCTCGTCGCCGACCTGAGCGCTGCGCTCGACGCCACCTTCGGGCCGCTGTAGCCACCGACATCCGCCCGCGAAACTACACTGGAACCATGTCTGAAACACGCGCCGTCCGGCCCAAGGTGCTCCCCGATCTGTTGATCGACCTCGTGCTGATCGTCGCGTTCGTGTTGATCGGCCGGCGCAGCCACGACGAGGAGTTCACCCTCGCCGGGGTCTGGGAGACGGCGTGGCCGTTCTTCGCCGGACTGCTGCTCGGCTGGCTCGTGACCCGCGCCTGGCGCACGCCCGACCGGGTGTGGCCGACGGGCGTCGTCAT
>JBEVGZ010000186.1:0-4394 GCA_040511515.1 Microterricola sp. | reverse complement strand
TCCTGAACGAGGCCAAGACGATGCGCCGCATCTCGATGGAGGAGCTGCGCGACGCCTTCTCCGTCTCCTATGAGACGGCGGCACATCGCTTCACGAACCTCGCCACCGCCCGACTCGACATCCCCGTGCACTTCATGAAGGTGCACGAGTCCGGAACCATCATCAAGGCATACGAGAACGACGCCGTGCGCTTCCCGAGCGACGCGCTCGGCGCCGTCGAGGGCACCATCGTCTGCCGCAACTGGACGGCGCGCACCGTGTTCGACGTCGAGGACCGTTTCAGCCCCTGGTACCAGTACACCGACACCCCGAGCGGGACCTTCTGGTGCACCTCACGCATCGAGAAGGCCAAGGAGGGCGAGTACTCGGTGAGCGTCGGGGTGCCGTTCGCCCACGTCAAGTGGTTCCGCGGCCGCGAGACCACACACCGTGCGGTGTCCCGCTGCCCGGATGAGTCGTGCTGCCGCCGGGCTCCGGCCGAGCTGGCCGAGCGTTGGGCCGAGCAGTCCTGGCCGGCCGCGCGCACGCCGACGAGCCTGCTGGCCGCGTTGCCGACCGGCACCTTCCCCGGCGTCGACCAGACCGAGGTGTTCCAGTTCCTCGAGGCGCACGCGCCCCGCTAAAGCCTCGGCGTTGCTGACCCTCAGTATCTGCGTGGAAACCGGGTCTCGATACGGCCCTAGGGGGCCTACTCGACCATCGGACACGGACCGTTCCGCCACACCCGCTGGTCGAGTAGCGAGGAACGAGCGTATCGAGACCGGGCTCCGCCGAAACCGGCTAGAGGCGCGAGAGGGCCGTCACCTTCACCACGGCCTCGCCGGCCTCGTCGGATGCCGCCAGGTCGACCTCCGCGCTGATGCCCCAGTCGTGGTTGCCGGCGGGGTCGTCGAGGATCTGGCGCACCGTCCAGCTCGTCGCCGACTCCTCGATCATCAGCAGGGCCGCGCCGCGGGCATCCGCCCCGGTGAGGATCTCGTCGTGTTCGGCGTAGTAGCCGTCGAGCGCCTCGGCCCAGTCGGCCTCACCGAAGCCGTGCTCTGCATCGAGCTCGCCGAGCGCCACCGCGTCGTCGCGCGCGGCCAACTGCACCCGGCGGAAGAGCTCGTTGCGCACGAGCACGCGGAACGCCCGCGCATTGCTGGTGAGGCGCTTGGGCGCAGGCGGCACGATCTCGTGCGCGTGCTCGGCGTGCGCCACGGCATCCGGGTGCACCATCTCGTTCCACTCATCGAGCAGGCTCGAGTCGACCTGGCGCACCAGCTCACCCAGCCACTCGATCAGGTCGTGCAGGTCTTCGTTCTTGAACTCGTCGGGAATCGTCTGCCTGGCCGCGCGGAACGCGTCGCTCAGGTAACGCAGCACGACGCCCTCCGAACGGGCCAGCTTGTAGAAGGCGATGAACTCGCCGAACGACATCGCCCGCTCGTACATGTCGCGCACCACCGACTTGGGCGAGAGCTCAAAGTCGGCGATCCACGGCTGCGCGGCCTTGTACGTGTCGAATGCGGCCTCCAGCAGCTCACCGAGCGGCTTGGGGTGCGTCACCTGTTCGAGCAGCTCCATGCGCTCGTCGTACTCGATGCCCTCCGACTTCATCGCCGCGACGGCCTCGCCGCGCGCCACGAACTGCTGCTGGCTGATCACGGGACGCGGGTCGTCGAGCGTCGCCTCGAGGATCGAGAGGATGTCGAGCGCATACGAGGCCGACTCCGGGTCGAGTAGCTCGAATGCGGCGAGCGCGAACGGCGAGAGCGGCTGGTTCAGCGCGAAGTTCGGCTGCAGGTCGACGGTGAGGCGGATGTCGACGTCACCCGACTCGCGCACCCACTGCTCGACGATGCCGGCCTGGCGCAGCGTGCGGTAGATGCCGAGGGCGCGCCGGGCGAGCACGAGCTGGCTGCGCCACGGCTCGTGGTTGTCGAAGACCAGATCGTGCAGGTGCTGGTAGACGTCGCCGCCACGGCCGATCACGTTGATCATCATCGCGCTGGTGATCTGCATCCGGGAGCTGAGCGCCTCCGGCTCGGCATCGATCAGCTTGCGGAACGACGGCTCGCCCCACGACACGAAGCCGTCCGGCGCCTTCTTGCGGATGATTTTCCGACGCTTCTTCACATCGTCGCCGGCCTTCTCGACGGCCTTGATGTTCTCGCTCTCGTGCTCCGGCGCCTGGGCGACGACGGTGCCGGCGGTGTCGAATCCGGCCCGCCCGGCACGGCCGGCGATCTGGTGGAACTCGCGGGCGGTGAGGTGGCGCATCCGCTGCCCGTCGTACTTGGTCAGCGCGGTGAGCAGCACGGTGCGGATCGGCACGTTGATGCCGACGCCGAGCGTGTCTGTGCCGCAGATGACGCGCAGCATGCCGCGCTGGGCGAGCGTCTCGACGAGGCGACGGTACTTCGGCAGCATGCCGGCGTGGTGCACGCCGATGCCGGCCCGCAGCAGCCGCGAGAGGGTCTTGCCGAAGCTCGTCGTGAAGCGGAACTCGGCGATGAGCTCGGCGATCTGCTCGCGCTGCTCGCGGGTGGCGATCTTGGCACTGGAGAGCGCCTGCGCCCGCTCGAGGGCGGCCGCCTGGGAGAAGTGCACGACGTAGATCGGCGACTGTCCGGTGGAGAGCAGCTCCTCGACGGTCTCGTGGATCGGCGTGACCTCGTAGTAGTAGTGCAGCGGGACCGGCCGCTCGACGCCGGTGACCTCCGCGGTCTCCCGCCCGGTGCGCGTGGTGAGGTCGCCCGCGATGAAGCGGGTGTCGCCGAGCGTTGCCGACATCAGCACGAATTGCACGCGCGGCAGCATGAGCAGCGGAACCTGCCAGGCCCAGCCGCGGTCGGGGTCGGCGTAGAAGTGGAACTCGTCCATGACGACCTGGTCCACCTCGGTGTCCTCGCCGTGGCGGAGCGCCTGGTTGGCGAGGATCTCGGCCGTGCAGCAGATGATCGGGGCGTCCGGGTTCACAGCGGAGTCACCCGTCATCATGCCGACGTTCTCCGCGCCGAAGATCTCGACGAGTGAGAAGAACTTCTCGCTGACGAGTGCCTTGATCGGCGCCGTGTAGAAGCTGCGCTTGCCGGCGGCGAGAGCGGCGAAGTGCGCACCGACGGCCACCAGCGACTTGCCGGTTCCGGTCGGGGTGCTGAGGATCAGGTTCGATCCGGAGACGATCTCGAGCAGCGCCTCCTCCTGTGCGGGGTAGAGGGTGAGCCCGCGATCCTTCACCCAGTCCTCGAACACGTCGAAGACGGCATCCGCGCTGAGCGCATCGACCTCGATGGCACCGGATGCCGTACGCGGCAGTCGATCGAGCAGTGGGATCGTCTCGATCGTCATGCTGTCAATTCTAGGCGGCGGGTTCCGCCGGTTGAGCCTGTCGACACCGTACTGGCATCGGTCGCCGTTCCTGAGATTGCCTGATTTCGGGCTGCCGCCTTTCGCGACGCTTCGCGTCGCGCGAAGCAATGGAAGACTGGTCTCATGACGATCATTGCCTCGGCCGACGGTTCAGCACTGGGAAACCCCGGCCCTACCGGCTGGGCCTGGTACGTCGACGACGACTGCTGGGCGGCCGGCGGCTGGCCGCACGCCACCAACAACCAGGGCGAACTCACCGCCGTGCTCGAGCTGTTCCGCGCGACGGCGCACCTCGACGACGATCTGCACGTGCTCTGTGACAGCCAGTACGTCATCAACTCGGTCACCAAGTGGATGCCGGGCTGGAAGAAGAAGGGCTGGCGCAAGGCCGACGGCAAGCCCGTGATGAACCTCGAGATCCTGCAGGAGCTCGACGCGGCACTCGCCGGTCGTCGCTACCGCTTCGAATGGGTCAAGGGACATGCCAACCACCCGATGAATGAGGCCGCGGACGAGCGCGCCCGCGCCGTCTCGGAGGCCTTCCAGAACCGCACCCCGATCCCCACCGGGCCCGGCTGGACCCGCGCTGGCGCGGCCGCGGTGGCTCCCGTTCCCGGTCTCCGCAGCCCGGCGGCATCCGCGCCCGCCGCCCAGCCGGTCGCGCCGAGCTCGCCGTCCCAACCCGACCTCTTCGACTTCGACGAGCTGAGCGGCGAACTCGATGAGCTCACACCGGAGAGCGCCGGCTGGCACGAGATCACGCTCACACTGAGCCCAGAGGAGCACGCACGGCTGCTCGGCCGCGCCCACGACCACGGCCTGAACGCCGAGGAGTTTCTCCGCAGTCTGATCTAGGCGGATGCCGGTGCGCCGGTTCCCCGCGAGGGCTCAGGGCTTCGCGTGCGTCGCTGCTCCTTCGTCGCTGCGCCGCTCGCTCAAGCCGGCGTGAGAATGCACGCTGGCGTGAGAATGCACGCCGGCTCGAGGGAGCAGCCGAGGAACGAGGCCGCCCCCGAAGCCCTGACACACCCCGACACGCC
>JBEVGZ010000185.1:0-3539 GCA_040511515.1 Microterricola sp. | reverse complement strand
TGATCTCGGCATCCGACATCGCGCCGGTGCCGAAGGTCTCGACGTAGAGCCCGACGGGAGCCGCCTTGCCGATGGCGTAGGCGATCTGAACCTCGAGGCGCTCGGCGAGGCCGGCCGCGACGGCGTTCTTGGCGACCCAGCGCATGGCGTATGCGGCTGAGCGGTCGACCTTGGACGGGTCCTTGCCGCTGAACGCACCGCCGCCGTGACGGCTGGCGCCGCCGTAGGTGTCGATGATGATCTTGCGGCCGGTGAGGCCCGCGTCGCCCTGCGGGCCGCCGATCTCGAACTTGCCGGTCGGGTTGATCAGGGTCTGGGCCGCGGCGGTGTCGAGCTCGACGAGGTCGAGAACCGGGCGGATGACGAGTTCGTTGATCTCCTCGCGGAGGCGCTCCTGCGTGACGCGGGGCGAGTGCTGCGTCGAGAGCACGACGGTCTCGACGGTGCGCGGCACCTGGCCGTCGTAGCCGATCGTCACCTGCGTCTTGCCGTCGGGCCTGAGGTAGTCGACGAGGCCGGCCTTGCGCACCTCTGCGAGGCGCTCGGCGAGGCGGTGCGCGATCCAGATCGGGATCGGCATCAGCTGCGGGGTCTCGTTCGTGGCGTAGCCGAACATGATGCCCTGGTCGCCTGCGCCCTGCTTGTCGAGCATCTCGTCGCTGGAGAGCTCACGGCTCTCGTAGGCGTTGTCGACGCCCTGGGCGATGTCGGGAGACTGGCCGCCGATCGAGATGGACACACCGCAGGAGCGGCCGTCGAACCACACGTCGGAGGAGTCGTAGCCGATCGAGGTGATCCGCTCGCGCACGATCGAGGGGATCTCGACGTACGCCTCGGTGGTGACCTCGCCCGCGACGTGCACGAGGCCCGTCGTCACGAGGGTCTCGACCGCGACGCGGCTGTGCGGGTCGAGCGCCAGCATGGCGTCGAGGATGCTGTCGGAGATCTGGTCACAGATCTTGTCTGGGTGCCCCTCGGTGACCGATTCCGATGTGAATAGCCGAAGCTCGCTCATGTGACCTGTCTGTCTGTTCTTGTGAACTGCTTGTTCGTGTGAACTGCTTGTTCGTGTGACCTGCTGGCTGGTGTGCCGCAGGATCACAGTCGTTCTGCGATCACATCAAGGATGCGGTGAGCCACCGACACCTTGCTGCCCGCGAATTCCAACACTATATCCGCGGTGCCGTCGAGCACCGTGATCTCGTTGCGTTCCGTTGCGAAGCCCTCGTTCCAGCCGACCCGGTTCAGCACGAGCAGATCGGCGCCCTTGCGCGCGATCTTGCTGCGGCCGAGTTCGAGCTGGCGGGCGCGATCGGTCTCTGTCTCCGCTGCGAAGCCGACGATGAGCTGGCCATCGCGCTTCGCGGCGGCGAGGCCGGCCAGGATGTCGGGATTGCGCACGAGTTCGAGCGTCATCGAGTCGCCGCGGTCGTCCTTCTTGATCTTGCCCTCGCTGACCTCGGCCGGCCGGTAGTCGGCGACGGCGGCGGCCATGACGATGACGTCGGCATCCGCGGATGCCGCAGCCGCGGCATCCTGCATCTGCAACGCCGTGGAGACCTCACGCAGCTCGACGCCGGCCGGCGGCGGCACCTCGAGGTGGGCGGCGATCAGCACGACCTCTGCACCGCGGGCCGCGGCGGCCTCCGCGATGGCGATGCCCTGGCGACCGCTGGAACGGTTGCCGAGGAAGCGGACGGGGTCGAGCGGTTCGCGGGTCCCGCCGGCCGTCACGACGACGCGGGTGCCGGCGAGATCCTGCACGGGGCCGGCCGCGACGACGGCGAGGGCGCCGCGCACGATGACGTCGGGCTCCTCGAGTCGTCCTGGGCCGGAGTCCGCGCCCGTCAGCTGCCCGACGGCGGGGCCGATCACGGTGACGCCGCGGGAACGCAGCGTCGCCACGTTGGCGACCGTTGCCGGGTTCTGCCACATCTCGGTGTGCATCGCGGGGGCGATCACGAGCGGGGCGGTGCTGGCGAGGACCGTGTTGCCGAGCAGGTCGTCGGCGATGCCGGCGGCGAGCTTGGCGATGGTGTTGGCCGTCGCCGGCGCGATCACGATCAGATCGGCGGATTGGCCGATCGCCACGTGCCGCACCTCGGCGACGCCCTCATAGAGCTCGCTGTGCACCGGATTGCGCGAGATCGCCTCGAGGGTCGGACGACCGACGAAGCGCAGCGCGGCCTCCGTTGCGACAACGTGAACCGAGTGGCCGGCGAGCACGAAGGCCCGCACGACATTGACAGCCTTGTACGCCGCAATCCCACCGCTGATGCCGACGACGACCGTGAGCGGCGAAGATTTCGAGGCTGCCACGTTCTGGCTATTCAGCGTTCGGGCGAACCGTCAGCTTGTCTTCGTTGATCTCGTGCATCGCGATCGAGAGCGGCTTGTCTTCGATCGACGAGTCGACGAGCGGGCCGACGTTGTCGAAGAGGCTGCCTTCGTGCAGGTCGGCGTAGTAGTCGTTGATCTGGCGCGCACGCTTGGAGGCGAAGATCACGAGGGCGTACTTGGAGTCGACCTTCGAGAGAAGCTCGTCGATGGGCGGGTCAATGATGCCGGTGAGCTTGTCAGCCATGTGGGAACTCCTGTATGGGGTGGGTGAAACGGTGCTAAGGGCGCGCTTGATCAGCGCTTCGCCTTGCGAGTCTTCATCAAGTCTACGACTTCTTGCGCCGCCTCGCCCACGTCGTGGTTGACGACCTGGTAGTCGAACTCGTCGACGGAGGCCAATTCGACCTTCGCCGTCTCGAGTCTGCGCGCCTGTTCACTGGCATCCTCGGTGCCCCGACCGATCAGACGGCGCACGAGTTCTTCCCAGCTGGGAGGCTGCAGGAAGACGAGTCTCGCCTCCGGCATGGCGCGGCGAACGGACCGAGCGCCCTGGATGTCGATCTCGAGGAGCACGCTGTTTCCTGCGGCCAGCGCGGCATCAACCGGGCCGCGCGGCGTGCCGTAGCGGGAGGCGTTGTGCACGGTCGCCCACTCCAGCAGCTCGCCGTCTGCGATCATGCGGTCGAATTCCGCGTCGTCGACGAAGTAGTAGCTCACGCCCTCAACCTCGCCAGGGCGGGGGGCCCTGGTGGTCGCGGACACCGAGAGCAGCACGTCCGGGTAGTTCTCGCGGATGTGGTTGGCGACGGTGCCCTTGCCGACGGCCGTCGGGCCGGCGAGCACGATGAGCCGGGCGGGGCTCGGGGTGCGTGCGGCGAGGCGCTCGCTCAGGTAGTCACGCAGACGGTGGCGCTGGTGCCGGCCGAGGCCGCCGAGACGCTTGGCCGGTGAGATCTCGAGGTCCTCCATGATGCGGTGCATCTTGGTGACGCCGATCGCGGGGATGCTCGTGAGGAACTCCGTGACGCGCAGTTTGCCCTCGGTGCCGAGCGGCTCCTCGAATGCTGTGCGCATCACGTCGAGCGGGTTGCGCTCCCCCGCGGCGATGGCGGCCTTGACGGCGGCCCTGGCCCGACGGGCCGCGACGGCGGCCCGTGATTCTGCGACCCGGTCGACGTCCGGCGGGTTCAGGTGCTTCG
>JBEVGZ010000184.1:0-6918 GCA_040511515.1 Microterricola sp. | reverse complement strand
GCGAGCACCGTGCCGAGCCGGTCGACGAGGAGCGCCGAGATCTTGGTGCCGCCGATGTCGATTCCGGCGACGATCTGTGTGTCGACGGAGCCCACGCTAGCGACCGCCCAGACCGGCCATCGAGATGCCCTTCACGAGGTGCTTCTGCAGGGCGATGACGAGGATCGTCGTCGGGATCATCGAGATGATCGCGGCCGCCATCTGCAGGTCCCAACGGGTTCCGGTGATTCCGGAGAACGTCGCGAGACCGATCGGCAGCGTTCCGTGCGCCGCGTAGTCCACGGTCACGATGAGCGGCCAGAGGTAGCTGTTCCAGAAGGAGAGGAAGGTGAACACGGCGAGAACCGCGACGGCCGACTTCGAGAGCGGCAGCACGATCTGCAGGAAGGAGCGCACGGGGCCTGCGCCGTCGACGCGGGCGGCCTCCTCCAACTCGAAGGGGATGCCGCGGAAGAACTGGCGCATCAGGAAGGTTCCGAACGCGGTGAATGCGAACGGGAAGATGAGTGCCTGGTAGGTGTCGACCCAGCCGAACCACTGCATGACGGTGAACATCGGGATGACGAGCACCTCGGCCGGAACCATCAGCGTGGCCAGGAACAGCACGAAGACGGCATCCCGGCCCTTCCAGCGCAGGCGCCCGAAGGCGTAGCCGGCCATCGTCGACACGGCCAGAACGACGAGCGTTCCGGCGATCGAAACGAAGAAGGAGTTGCCGATGTAGGTGAGGAACGGGCCGTAGGCGAAGACGTCGGCGAAGTTGCTCCAGCGGATTTCAGAGCCGACCAGGGTCGGCGGCATCGCGAAGATCTCCTGGTTCGGCTTGAGCGCCGAGAAGAACGCGTAGATCAGCGGCGAGATGAAGATGAGCGCGGCGATGTAGACGAAGATGTGGCCGAAGACGAGCCGCACCCGCTCGCCCCTGGTCATCGGAGCGCTGCCCGAGACACGCTCCTTCTCGCGCTTCGCGCGACGGCGGGGCGCCGGCGGCGTGCTGACGGTGTCGAGCTCGGCGAGTGCGCCGGGGCCCATGGTCATGCTGCTAGTGCTCATAGTGCACCCACTTCTTCTGCACGCTGAACTGTGCGGCGGTGATCGCGATGATGACGGCAAAGAGGATCCAGGCGGCCGCCGCGGCGAGGCCGAGCTCTTGGAACTTGAAGCCCTGGTTGTAGATGAACTGCACGATCGGCTGGGTGGAGTTGCCCGGCCCGCCGCCGGTGAGCAGCTGGGGCTGGGCGAAGACCTGCATCGAGGTGATCATCGTCATGACGCTGGCGAAGAAGATCGACGGCGACACCAGAGGCACCGTGATGCTCCAGATCATGCGCAGTCCCTGCGCGCCATCGATGCGCGCGGCCTCGACGGTGGATTCCGGCAGCTGCTCGAGTGCGGCCGAGAAGATCAGCATGTTGTAGCCGAGGCCGGCCCACACCGACATCAGCACGACCATGATCATGGCCCACTGCGGGTCGGCGAGGAAGTTCGGCAGCTGGATACCGAACCAGCTCTGCGAGATGCCGTTGATGAGTCCCTGCGGCTGGAGCATCATCTTCCAGACCAGGACGTTGGCCACCATCGGCGTCACGACCGGGATGAAGAAGAGCACCCGGAGCGCACCGCGGCCGCGGATGCGGGAGTGCAGCGAGAGCGCCAGCAGGAACGACAGCGCGACGCTGATCGGCACGTACAGGATGGCGAACACGAAGGTGTTGCGCAGTGCCGGCCAGAAGTCGGGGCTGTCGGTGAAGAGCTTGATGTAGTTGTCGAAACCGACAAACGTCTTCTCACCGAAGGTGGGCCAGTTGAAGAAGCCCATCACGATGGAGAGGACGACGGGGACGATCGTGAACAGGGCGAGGCCCGCCAGGGCTGGGCTTACAAAGCCCAGCGCCTGACGGGATTCGCTCCTGGCAAGAGCCCCTCGACGAGGTGTACGGGTACCGATCGACATGTCGAGAGGTCTCCTCGCTTTCGTTATGGATTGACTAGTTGCCGAACTGCGACTGCGCGGTCTCGAGCACGTTCGCCATGCTCTCCTGACCGTTGTAGACGCTGACCAGCTGCGGCTGGATGAAGGTGTCGACCTTCGACCAGTTGTCGCTGACGTACTGTCCCTGCACGTTCGAGAACGCGGCGGTGAATGCCTCTTCGACCTGCTCGCGGTACTCCGGCGCGAGCGACTCGAAGTAGAGCGGCTGCGAGGAGAGGCGGGCCGGGTAGCTGCGGCCGGAGGAAGCGATGTAGTCCTGCGAGTCAACGCTGAGCAGCGAGCCGAGAACCTTGAGCGCGCCCTCCTTGTTCTCGCAGTCCTGGGCGATGCCGAAGCCGGAGCCGAGGATCAGGCCGAGCGAGCCCTCGGGGCCGGCGGGCAGCGGAGCCATGCCCGCTTCGAAGCCCGGGTCGTTGTCGAGGTAGCCGACAGCGTTCCAGGTACCGTCGACGGCCATGGCCGCCATGCCGCTGGAGTACTGGTTCTCGCCCCAGCCGGTGTCGGATGCCGAGGCAACCGGCAGCGCGACCTTCTGCTCGGTGACGAGCTCGCCGTACCAGGTGGCGGCGTCAACGAATGCGGGGTTGGTCAGGTCGAGCGTGCCGTCCTGCTTCACCGGCTGAACGCCGGCCTTCGCGATCGGCAGTGCCTGCCACTGGAATCCACCCATGCCGATGCCGAAGCCGGCGTGCTCGGGGGTCGTTGCGGCCTTGGCGGTGGCCTCGAAGTCGTCGAAGTCCCAGCCGACGGCGGGAACCGGAGCGCCGGTCTCTGCGAGCATGTCGGCGTTGTAGTAGGTGAGCATCGTGGCCATGTCGAACGGAACGCCGTAGACGTCGCCCTTGTTGCTCAGGATGTCGAAGGCGCCGGGCGCGAACTCGTCGGCGACGATGCCGGCGGTCTTGAGGTCTGCATCGCTCAGCTGAGCGAAGCCTGCGGTGTAGCTGGAGAGCATGCCGCTGTTCATGCCGGTGACGCAGGCCATGTTGCCGGAGGCCATGTTCGTGGTCAGCTTCGTGAAGAAGTCGCCCCACGGTGCGGTGCGCAGCTCGATCTTCAGGTCAGGGTTCTGCTCCTGAGCGATCGCGACCTGCGCCTCGAGCGCTGCCGTGTCGTCCTCACTGCCTGCCCACATGTCCACGACGATCGTGTCGGAACCGCCGGACGCGGCGTCACCGGTGCTGCAACCGGACAGGACAAGGGCTGCCGAAGCGGCGACGGCCGCTGCGATGTACATCTTCTTCATTGAAAATTGCCTCCTCAGGCACGAATCACCACGTGATCCGATTCAGTGTGACTACGCACGAGCGAGCGCAATCCTCGTTCGGTGCAAGGGGGAGTCCGCAAGTTAATTCGAGTTTCGAAATAACTTCCTTAACTTACTGCTGAAAGTTGATACTGTCAGATCGACCCCGAAAGCGTCAACTTTCATCCGATGTTTGTTTGTTACGTTTGAGTTACGGGCGAAATCACCCCACCGCAGCACTCGCCCCACTAGTCTCGACTTACTTCGAGAACGAGAGAACTATGTCACCGACGACCCACCGCGCCGCCCCGACAGGTACCGAGCAGCAGGCCAGACTCATCGTGGAGCTCATCGCGCACGGCGAAGCCGCATCGAGAAGCGAAATCTCGCGGATTCTCGGGCTTGCGCCCTCGACCGTCTCGCTCCGTGTCGCCGAACTCGAACGCCGCGGAGTGCTCGTCGAAGAGGGAGTCGGCGAGTCGAGCGGGGGCAGGCGGCCCCGCATCCTCCGCATGCGCGGCGGTGACGACTACGCACTCGTCGCCGATCTCGGCGGCCAGCACGCTCGAATTGGTCGGGTGTCTTTCGCGGGCGAGCTGCTCGAGACCCGGACCGTGCCCGTGCGCATCAACGACGGCCCGGAGGCGACACTGGAACTGGTGGCCGCCGCCCTGCGCGAACTCGGCACGGAGTCCGGCGCACAGCCCGGACGCCTGCGCGGCGTCGGCATGGCGCTCCCCGGCCCCGTTGACGACACGATCGGCGGCGTCGAGCTGCCGTCCCGGATGCCGGGCTGGCAGAGCTTCGCCGTCCGCGACTGGCTCGAGCGCAACTTCGAGGTTCCGGCCGTCGTCGACAACGACGCCAACCTGATGGCCCTCGGTGAGCACTACGCGCAGCTGGGACCGGAGGCGCACAGCATCACCGTGAAGGCCGGCACCGCGATCGGCAGCGGAATCATCGTGAGCGGCTCCCTGCACCGCGGCGCGACAGGGGCCGCAGGCGACGTCACCCACACCCGCATCTCCGCCGCGGCATCCGAACCGTGCTCCTGCGGCAACATCGGCTGCCTGGAGACGATCGCCAGCGGCGCGGGAATCGTGCGCCAGCTGCGTGCGCGCGGCATCGACGTGTCGACGACCGCCGAGGTGGTCGCGCTCGCTCGGGATGCCGACCCGCAGGCCACGACGCTGGTCCGCACGGCAGGAACCTACCTCGGCGAGGTGCTCAGCAGCGTCGTCAACTTCTTCAACCCCGACGCGCTCTTCCTCACCGGAGGCATGGCCTCCTGCGAGCCGTTCATCGCCGCCGTGCGCAGCCGGGTCTACGAGGGCTGCCACCCGCTCGTCACCCAGAAGCTCCGCATCGAGTCGGCCAGCACCGGCCCGGATGCCGGCCTCTACGGCGCCGCGCATCTCGTGCGCGAGAAGATCTCGGTGCTCGAGCGCTAGCCGCTGGGGTGGCATCCGCCGAATCCCGCTGGTCGAGTAGCGCGGAACGAGCGTATCGAGACTCCGTTGCGAGGTCTCGATACGGCCGCGGGTGGCCTACTCGACCAACGGGAGCGGGCGTGACGCGTCTCAGTCCTCGCTGAGCAGCAGCTCGATCACGGGCATCGCGACATCCGGACGCCGCACCGGCAGCGCGAGCGTCAGTGTCCCGGCCTGCTGGCCGGCCGGCTGGGTGACGAGCGCCTGCTGCTCCGGGTCCGAGACCGACATCTTGATCCACGAGCCGTCGTGCAGGAAGCGGGCATAGCGCACGCGACCGGCGAGATCCGGCAGGTGCACGAACCCCATCGGCCAGCTGAAGAGGTGCAGGTAGAGTCGGTCGCCGTTCTGCGTGTAGACGCCCACCCGCGGCGGCGTGTGCGGCGCATGGCCTGCACCGGTGATCGCGCGGCCGTGCAGCCGCATCCACTCGCCGATCTCCGCCAGCAGCCTGGCGTCGCGCGGGTCGACCGCTCCCCTGCC
The DNA here is from genome assembly GCA_040511515.1 of Microterricola sp. Lineage (GTDB taxonomy): Bacteria > Actinomycetota > Actinomycetes > Actinomycetales > Microbacteriaceae > Microterricola. The sequence goes on along the minus strand of JBEVGZ010000184.1, from coordinate 1,706 downwards.
GTTCGGGCCGATGTTGAGCAGCATGTTGCCGCCCATCGACACGGAGTCGGCGAGCATGCGGATCAGCAGATCGGCGCTCTTGTGGTTGTCGTTGTCGCGGTCGTAGCCCCAGGAGCCGTTCGTCGTCTGGCACGCCTCCCAGAGCACGGGCTCGCCGTCCTGCACGAGCGGCTCGGTCGGCTGGTACTGCTCGGGGGTGACGAAGTCGCCCGGAATACCGAGCCGGTCGTTCACGATGACGTCTGGCTGGAGTTCCCGGCAGAGTGCGAGCAGGCCGGCGGCATCCCAGTCCTCTGCCGATTTGCCGACCCAGCCCTGCTTCGTCTCCGGGTAGGTGAAGTCGAAGAACAGGTAATCGATCTGGCCGTAGTCGGTGAGGAGCTCCCGCATCTGCGCGTGCAGGAAGGCGCGATAACGCGCCATGTCCCTGCCGGCGTTGAGCTCGGCCGCATTCGCGTCGTCGCGGCGCGGGTGGTTCCAGTCCACGGTGAAATCGGGGTGGTGCCAGTCGATCAGCGAGTGGTAGAGCCCGACGCGCAGCCCCTCCGCCCGCATCGCGGCGACGAACTCGGCCACGAGGTCACGCCCGCAGGCTGCGACGGAGTTGAAGTCACTCTGGGCCGTGTTCCACAGCGCGAAGCCATCGTGGTGCTTGGTCGTGAGCACGACGTACTCCATGCCGGCGTTCTTTGCGGTGCGCGCGATCTCGGCCGCATCGAAGAGGTCCGGCTCGAAGTTCTCGACGTACTGCGCGTAGTCCTCGTCGCTCAGCCGTTCGTTGGTCTGCACCCACTCGTGCCTGGCGGCACCGCTGTAGATGCCGAAATGGACGAACAGGCCGAATCGGCCGGTCGTGAACCAGTCTGAGGTGGGCACGGCGCTGAGCTCCTGACGTCGAAGAAGTGATCGAACCAGCCTATCGCTAGACATCGGATGTCTGCGAGCCACGCTCCGCGCCGACATGCAGAACGGCCCGCCTCAGAGAGGCGGGCCGTTCCGAATCAGTTGATGCTGACTACGAGCTGCTGACTAGCGTGCGACGCTGCCGTCCGTGTAGTCGTCGTCGAGCTGCTTCCACGCGAAGAGGCTGCGCAGTTCGCGGCCGGTCTCCTCGATCGGGTGAGCCTCGCCCTTGGCGCGCAGCGCGAGGAACTCGGGTGCACCGGCATCCTGGTCGTCGATGAAGCGCTTGGCGAATGCACCGCTCTGGATGTCGGCGAGAACGGCCTTCATGTTCTCCTTGACCGACGGGTCGATCACGCGCGGGCCGGAGACGTAGTCACCGAACTCGGCGGTGTCGGAGACGCTCCAGCGCTGCTTGGCGATGCCGCCCTCCCACATGAGGTCGACGATGAGCTTGAGCTCGTGCAGCACCTCGAAGTAGGCGATCTGCGGCTGGTAGCCGGCCTCGGTCAGGGTCTCGAAGCCGTACTGGACGAGCTGCGAAACGCCACCGCAGAGAACGGCCTGCTCACCGAACAGGTCGGTCTCGGTCTCTTCGGTGAAGGTGGTCTTGATGACGCCGGCGCGGGCGCCACCGATGGCGGAGGCGTACGAGAGCGCGATGTCCCAGGCCTGGCCGGTCGCGTCGTTCTCAACGGCGATGATGTCCGGGATGCCGCGGCCGGCGACGAACTCGCGACGAACCGTGTGGCCGGGGGCCTTCGGGGCGACGAGGATGACGTCGACGTCCTTCGGGGCGTCGA
>JBEVGZ010000183.1:0-4665 GCA_040511515.1 Microterricola sp. | reverse complement strand
GTCTCACGCTCGAACAGGGAGACGAGCACGGTGAGCTTGCCGCTCTCCGGCTTGATCTCGCTGATCGAACCGGGCAGGCCCGCGAAGGAGCCTTCCTTGATGGTGATCGTCTCGCCGATCTCGAAGTCGACCTCGGCCTGCAGCACGCGCTGCGCGCCCTTGACCGCGCCGCCCTTGCCACCCTTGGCAGCAGGAACGTCCTTGATCTCGACCAGGCTCTTCAGCATGCCGAAGGCCTCTTCGAAGCGCAGCGGCGTCGGGTTGTGGGCGTTGCCCACGAAGCCGGTGACACCGGGGGTGTGGCGGACGACAGACCAGCTGTCCTCGTTGAGGTCCATGCGCACCAGCACGTAGCCGGGGATGCGAACACGGGTGACCATCTTGCGCTGGCCGTTCTTGATCTCGACGACATCTTCCATCGGGACCTCGACCTGGTAGATGTACTCTTCCATGGCCATCGACGCCTTGCGGTTCTCGATGTTCTGCTTCACGCGGCGCTCGAAGCCGGCGTAGGAGTGGATGACGTACCACTTGCCGGGCAGGAAGCGCAGGTCCTGACGGAACTCCTCGTACGGGTCGGCCTCGGCCTCTTCGTCCTCAACGGCTTCCGCGGCGGCCTCTGCCTCGTCGGCGGAGTCAATGTCGAGAGCGTCATCCACGATGGCGTCGGCCTCTGGGTCGATCGACTCGGCGAGTGCGTCGAGGGCGGCATCGAGGTCGACGACAACGTCGCCGTCGTCGACAACGTGAACGGCGAGGTGCTCAGCAGACTCGACAGACTCCTCGGCCTCGGCGAGCGTGTTGCCCTCCTGTGCCTCGTCTTCCTCGGCGGACTGCTCGGCAGCCGTCGCCCAGTCGGCGTCTTCGTACTCAGTCTTAGACACTAAATCTCAATCCTTCGTGTATTGCGTTGCTCGCTGTTACCCGATGTTCAGGCGGATGCGGCAGAACCGCGTTCGCAACTGCACCAGGCGCCCATCGGAACTATCCCGTCGGGGAACCGAAGACCCACGTGACACCGAGTGCGAACACCCAGTCAAGGGCAGACACCAGAGCCATCATGATGACGACGAACACCAGCACGACACCGGTGTAGCTGAGCAGTTCCTTGCGGGTCGGAGTGACGACCTTCTTGAGCTCAGTGATGACCTGCTTGATGAAGAGGCTGACCCGCGCGAAAGGACCGCGTTTGGTCTCGCGGTCTTTCTTGGCGTTCGCGACGACATCCTCACTGGGTTGTTCGTCGATAACTTTTCGGGCCACCTGATCTCACCTTTCCCAGCCAGCTTTCGCCAGCTGGTTTTCGTGGGCCGGTGCATGAACACCGACTTGCAGGGCGGACAGGACTCGAACCTGCAACCTGCGGTTTTGGAGACCGCTGCTCTACCAATTGAGCCACCGCCCTAAGGGCTTTCCTGCTGTACGCCACTCGCATTCCTGCAAGCGACCACATCAGCCATTCTACCGGTCGCAGCCACGAAGCACGTTCGCACCGAATCACGCCGACCAGAGATCGGCAGAAAATAGGCGCAAAAAAGCTTGGCGGATTCAACAACCTCACCAAGTGTAGGTCACGGCGACGGCACTGTAAAGCTGAGCGGATCGGGGCCTGTGGAGTAGCGTTGTGAGCGTGCGCCCCGCCACACCAGTACGCCGTGCAGTACGGGCGAGTCGGCTCGCACCAGGCCAAGGAGAGGAGCGCGCCAGCGGCGCTACCGATGAAACGTCGCAGCTTTCTGATCGCTTCGGCCTCCGGCATCACACTGCTGGCCCTCACCGCGTGCTTCCCCACGCAGCCGAAACCGACCCTCTCGCCGAGCAACACGCCAACACCGACCCCGCCGAGCGGGGTACCCCAGCCGCTGCGGATGGCGCGCTCCGACTGGGGCGGGGACCCATTCGCCCGCGGCGCCCTCAGCTTCCCCTCCGTCGACAGCGGAGATGAGCAGCGCACGCTGCTGCGCCGCTCGCTGAGCGACCGGCTCTACTTCGCCGGCGAGGCGACGGCCAGTGATGCACCCGGCACGGTGCACGGCGCTCTCGGCTCCGGGCTGCGCGCCGCTCTCGAGATCTCGGATGCCGCGGAAGCCGGCGAACGCATCGCCGTGATCGGTGCCGGAATCGCCGGGCTGACGGCGGCGCGTGCACTGCGCGAAGCGGGCTTCGAGGTCGTCGTGGTAGAGGCGCGCGACCGGATCGGCGGGCGCATCCAGAGTGTGACCGACCCGAAGTGGCCGATCCCGCTCGAGCTCGGTTCGCTGTTCGTGAGCGAGAGTTCCAGCGTGCTCGCCGGGCAGCTGTCGCTCGCGGGCGTGAGCACCGAACCGTTCGCGCAGAGCCCGGAGGTGCGTGCGGCCGACGGCGCCGTCATCCCGCCATCCGATGCCGGCGCGAATGCGGTGACGAGCGCGAGCGCGTGGGCCGTGCAGCAGCCGGAGGACAGCTCGCTCGCGGCGGCGCTGATCGAGTCAGGGGCCGCGGCGGCCCTCTCGACGGAGCCGGCCGAGAACGGGATCGCCGAGTCGGACTGGCTCGCGCACGAGCTCACCGCCACGCTGGAACCCGCCGCCGGGGCGCCCGCCGGCCTCGTCTCGGCGAGATTGAGCGATGGCCTCATCGCCGACAGCACAGCAGAGGCCGCGATCGTGACCGGATCACCGGACGGCCTCGGCGGCCTCGTCGACGCCACGGCGGACGGTCTCGACATCCTGATCGGCAGCCCGGTCGCGACGGTGATCTGGGGCGACGACGGGGTGAGCCTGCGCCTGGCGCAGGGTGAGTCAATGAGCGCCGACCGAGTCCTCATGACGATCCCGCTCGGCGTGCTCCAGCAGGAGAGCACGCTGTTCGAGCCGCCGCTGCCCGGGTGGAAGCTCGATGCGATCGCCGGCATCGGCATGGGCACCGTCGACAGCGTGTGGCTGCAATTCGACGAGGCGTTCTGGGCGACGGATGCCACAACCCTCAGCACGATCGCCACCGACAGCCCCATCGCCTACTGGACGAATCTGCAGCCACTCAGCGGTGAGGCGATCCTCGTCGGCACGATCGCGGCGGAGCGGGCGGCCGAGCTCGCCGCCCTCGGCGACGCCGAGTTCAGCGCTGTCGTGCTGGAGAGCCTGCGTCCATTCGCGCCGGATCCGACGGCTCCAGGCCCGGGCGCTCCCGCCTCATCCGCCGGGCCGACGCCCGCGCCGTGATCGTGCGGCTGACCGCGACCAGCAGCGCGGTCACCCCCAGGAAGATGCCGAGCACGAGCGCGCAGTAGAGGGCGATTCCGATTGCGCCGCCGACCTGGGCCGGGTCGAGGAAGAAGTACGGGTACCAGCCGACATCCGCCCCACGGATCAGCGTGAACACGAGCCAGAGCGTCGGGAACGGCAACACCCAGCCGAGCGTCGACCACGGCATCGGCGAGGTGCGGGGGCTGATCACCGCGTCGACGACCCAGGCGATCAGGGCCAGCACCGGAACCACGAAGTGCAGCAGCGTGTCTGACCAGGGAACGTCGACGCGGTAGGCACGGGTCGAGGCCTGCGCCACGATCACGGCGAAGACGATGCCGGAGACCAGCAGGTAACACATGACGACCGTGCGCACGATGCCGAGCCACTGCGGGTCGCGCGGCCGGGTGAGCGCGGTCACCCCCGCTGCGGTGAGCATGATGACCGCGAGGATCGCCGACTGGATCGTGAAGTAGCTGAAGAAGTTGATGGTCGCGAAGGATGAGAAACCGAGAACGTAGTTGAAGTTGCCGTAGAGGGCGATGAGCTCGAGTGCGGCAACGGCCAGGCGGTAGACACCGAGCCCTCTGCGCAGGCGGTGCGGGGTGCGCGCTCCGGCACCCTGCGGCACGGATGCCGGCGCCTCCGGGCCCCGCTGACCCGCTGTGGGGTTCGGGGGCGCAGAAGCACGGGGGTGCATGCTTCAACGCTACGCCGTGCCGGGCGGCGGCGTGGACGAGGCAGGGCACGTCGCACCCTGTCATGGGACTGCCCCACCCTTTAGGCTATGGCTGTGACCGAAAAACCGCGTATCTCAGCCCGTATTGCAGCCATCGCCGAATCGGCGACTCTCAAGGTTGACGCCAAGGCCAAGGCCCTGCAGGCCGATGGCCGCCCGGTGATCAGCTATGCCGCCGGCGAGCCCGATTTCGCCACCCCTGAGCACATCGTCGAGGCGGCACTCGCCGCCGTGCGCGACCCGAAGAACTACCGCTACACGCCGGCGGCCGGTCTGCCGGAACTGCGTGAGGCGATCGCAGCGAAGACGCTGCGCGATTCGGGCCTCGCGGTGAACGCCAGCCAGGTGATCGTGACCAACGGTGGCAAGCAGGCCGTTTACCAGGCCTTCCAGACCCTCCTCGACGACGGCGACGAGGTGCTCGTTCCCACGCCGTACTGGACCACGTACCCCGAGGCGATCAAACTCGCCGGCGGCCGTCAGGTCGACGTCTTCGCGGGCTCCGACCAGGGCTACCTGGTGACAGTCGCCCAGCTCGAGGCCGCTCGCACCGACCGCACGAAGGTGCTGCTCTTCGTCTCGCCGTCGAATCCGACCGGCGCCGTCTACTCCACCGAGCAGACGCGCGAGATCGGCGAGTGGGCGCTCGAGCACGGCATCTGGATCGTCGCCGACGAGATCTACCAGAACCTCACCTACGCC